>NZ_LR733429.1:2412500-2712500 GCF_902506255.1 Exiguobacterium sp. 8H
GCACATAGTCTTTCTTCGGACGAAGCGATAATTTCTCATAAAGTCGTGCCTGGACACGTAACTGAATGGCGAGCTCGATTGCCTCGACGAGCGGGAGTGGACCGTCATGCGTCTCAACGACGGCTTGGACGTTCGCCTCTTGAATGAGACGGTCGAGCTGACGTAAGTCTAGACGAATGTGTTCAAGTTCCATCTCGATGTCTTGAAGGGAACGGGACTGAATGGTCGGAATGGATTCATTCGCTTGAAGCGAGATGAACGCCACATGCTCAATCTCTTCGGTCAATGTATCGATTTGCTCATGGAGCAACTGTTTCAATGTTAGGGCATCTGCAAGGTTCATATCGATTTCCTCCTTCTGCTTTTTCTAACCGTACCACATCGAGATGGCTGAAAAAAGGTGGATGACATCCTCGATTACGGGAATAAAAGCAAATAGAGAGGAGGAGGACGATGAAGAAGTGGAAGATACAATGGATGGTTGCACTCATCCTACTCCTGTTCGGGACGGCGACATTCCTTTATCAGTGGATTGACGTAAGCCCAGGCGATATTCGGGACTACATCATTCAATTCGGATGGTTGGCTCCGCTCATTTACATTTTATTGTTCACCGTTCGTCCGCTCATCTTGTTTCCCACGTCCGTCTTGTCGGTCGCAGGCGGCTTGGCGTTTGGGATGTTACCGGGCGTCATCTATACCGTCATCGGGGCGACATTGAGTGCGCTTGTTGCGTATTATGTGGCAATTTATTTCGGCGATCGTTTCTTGCATCACTTCGAATCAACGAATTACGAAGCCATTCAGCGCAAAATCGAAGAAGACGGCTTCTTTTACGTCCTCATCTTACGTCTCATCCCGCTCGTCAATTTTGATTTGGTCAGCTATGCTTCTGGTTTGGCAAAAGTAAACGTACTCGCCTATCTGTTTGCGACCGTCGTTGGTATGATTCCCGGGGCGTTCGCGAACAATTTTCTCGGGAGTAGTATCGCCAGTGGGGATTGGACGCTCATCGCCTTGGCATTTGGGATCATGCTCGTGTTGACGCTCGTTGCGACTGTGTTCCGCGAACCGATTAAGCGACAGATTCATCGCTATCAAAAAAAGTAGGCGACTCCAGATGGAGCGCCTACTTTTCAATTAACGGTTGTCGACCGTCTCTGGATACAAGTCATGGTTGAACAGGCGATGCTCCGCCATTTTTTCATACTTCGTGCCTGGCTTTCCGTAGTTGTAGTACGGATCGATCGAGATACCGCCACGTGGTGTGAATTTCCCCCACACTTCGAGATAGCGCGGTTCCATCAATTTCACGAGATCTTTCCCGATGACGTTGATGCAGTTCTCGTGGAAGTCACCGTGGTTACGGAAGCTAAACAAGTACAACTTCAACGACTTCGACTCGACGAGTTTCTCATCCGGGATGTATGAGATGTAGATGGTTGCGAAGTCCGGTTGGTTCGTGATCGGGCACAACGATGTGAATTCTGGTGCGTTGAATTTAACGAAGTAGTCGTTCTCAGGATGACGGTTCGGGAACGCCTCCAGGACGTCTGGTGTGTATTCAAAAATATAAGGGACGCTCTTCTGTCCGAGGAGCGAGAGGTCTTGTAAGTCTTCTGGTCTCATGTTCATTCTCCTTACACGCCACGTTCGTTGGCGTACAGTAATGTGTGTAGTTGCGGTAGGACGCGGACGCTTTGCCATGACGGATCACGTGCAACGTCTTCCCATAGTTGTTTCAAACGACGGAGCTGGGCATCGGTGATGTCGCCGTCTGCACCAGGCTCCGGGTTACCGGCCGACAAATACATGACGTCCGGTGAGTAGCGCTGCTGCACTTCTTTCGCGTAGGCAAGGTCCACTTCATCAAAGACAGCAACTTTGAATGTCGTCTGCTCCGGGCGCAACCGTTCGACGATAGCGTCTAGTTGCTCCCAGTTCGTTTTCATACCAGACGATGGAGGTTTTGGACTGAGGGTCACGTCATCGATTTGTGTGAGCCAGTCTTGATAGCGGCTGCCTTGCGTCTCGACGGCGAGTGTGACACCACGTTCTTTCAACTTCACAACCAGGTCTTCCATGGCCGCGATAAGGAGTGGATTGCCACCCGAGATGGTGACGTAATCGTACATACCCAGTGCGTCCAGGCGAGCGATGACCTCATCGGCTGTCAGCATGTCCGGTTTTTCTGAACCGTCCCACGTAAAGGCGGAATCGCACCACGAACAGCGATAATCGCAACCGGCGGTCCGGACGAACATCGTCTTTTGTCCGATGGCGCGTCCTTCTCCTTGAAAGGTCGGTCCGAACACTTCAAGAACAGGGATTTTCACGATTCCACCAACCATTCACGGCGGAACTCAGCGTAAGACGTTGGCGTTTCATACAGACGGACGAACTCGACACGGACGTCACGTTCATTTGGCAAGTGTGTCGCCAGTTGTTCAAAAATCCAATAACACATGTTTTCTGCAGTTGTATTCATATAAGGGAGTGACTCGTTCAAATAGCGATGATCAAGATACGGCTCAAGCTCTTCTTTGAAGATCTTTTTCAAATCACCAAAGTCGAGTGTCATGCCGCGATTGTCGAGAAAGCCGCTGACACCCATCTGGAGCTTATACGTATGACCATGGAGGGCACGACATTTGCCGTCATAGTCAAAGAGATGGTGCGCCGCGTCGAACGTTACTTCTTTGACGATTTGAACGCGATGCGGACAGTAGATGAGCGATCCTTCTTGCTTTGATTCGACACTGGTCGGAGCGAGGAATGGAGCATGTTTCATACGCGCACCTCCTCGTAAGCTGTGAGTCCGTTTTGACGAAGCTTACACGCCGGACATTCTCCACAACCTGAACCGATGACACCGTTGTAGCAAGTAAGCGTGCGTTCTTTGACATAGTCAAAGGCACCGAGTTCGTCGGCGAGAGCCCACGTTTCTTTTTTATCGAGCCACATGAGCGGTGTGTCGATGACAAATGGATAATCCATCGCTAAATTGAGTGTCACATTGAGTGATTTGATGAATTGGTCTCGGCAATCCGGGTAACCTGAAAAGTCCGTTTCACATACACCGGTCACGATGTGATGCATACCGAGTTGTTTGGCCATGACGGCTGCAAACGATAAGAATAGATGGTTGCGTCCATCGACGAACGTGTTTGGGACGTCCGCATTGTCGATGTCGAGATCGTGTCTCGTGAGCGCGTTTGAAGTGAGTTGTCCGAGTAGGGACAAATCGAGGATGTGGTGTGGGACATCGAGTTCTGTCGCAATTTCTTTGGCGACTTCGATTTCCGCATCATGGCGTTGACCATATGCGAACGTCACCGCCTCCACATGAGAGAATTGTTGTTTTGCCCAAAACAGGCAGGTAGTTGAATCTTGGCCACCACTAAAGACGACCAATGCTTTTTCGTGTTGCATGAAGCACACTTCCTTTTCGCTAGTTTTGATGTCGGAGGAGGTTACGAACTCCGGAGGTCACCCTCAAGCATATAATTTATCATAAAAAGACGTTTGACAGGGAGAAAGGAAGCGAGTATAGTAAAAAACATCACTGACATGCTTTTGTGCATAAAAGCGTTTAAGCGGTTAGGCGAAATAATAAATAAAGAAGATATAACGAAAGGAGGGGACGTCGATGCAGATGAAAGGAAAAGAAGCTGTATTCGTCGTGTTGATGAGCGGGATTACCTTGCTCGCACTGATGTTTTTGGCCAAAGCGACGCCACATATGGCGATTTTTGGCACAATGGTAATAGTAGGTGGATATGCGTATTATCGTTCACGCGACTTCAAACAGATTGAAACGGCGATGATCAACGGAATTCGTGAAGCGATCATGCCGGTGTTGATTTTGTTGTTGATTGGGATGCTCATCGGAGTATGGCAAATGTCCGGGACGGTCGCGACGATCCTCTCCATCGGTCTAAATACAATCTCTGCTGAATGGTTCTTGCCGAGTGTCTTGTTGATCACGATGATCGTCTCGACATTCACAGGAAGCGCCTTTACAACCGTCGGAACGGTCGGTGTCGCCTTATTTGGAATCGGGACGGCACTAGGCATCTCGCCAGCGCTCGCTGCAGGTGCCATCGTGTCGGGTGCCCTCTTCGGAGACAAGATGAGCCCGTTGTCGGATACGACGAACTTTGCACCGGCAGTGGCGGGGGTCAAACTGTTCGACCACATTCGCTTCATGATGGGGACGACGATTCCAGCGTTCATCATCACGTTGATTTTATTCACGTTCCTCGGACGTAGCGGTCAAACTGCCGACACGGCACAAATCGCAGAGGCGCAAGCCGCGCTCAGTGGACGTTTCGACCTCTCATGGCTCACGTTGATTGCTCCTGTCCTTGTCGCAGTACTGGCCTTCCGCCGCATGCCGGTCTTACCGACGATGCTCGTCGGGATGTTCGCCGGTGTGTTGACGGCCGGTTTCGTTCAAGGGAACTGGAGCATCTCGAACTGGCTCGGTGTCATGCAGTCGGGCTTTAAGTCAGGTGTCGAAAATGAATTGATTGCGAATGTACTCGATAAAGGTGGTCTTGAATCGATGCTCTGGTCGGTCAGTCTCGTCTTGATCGCCCTCGCGTTTGGTGGCTTATTACGTGAACTCGGTGTCTTCCAAGCCATCGTTGAATCGTTGCTCGAGCGTTTGAAGTCACCCGGAAGCTCCGTTCTATCGGTCGTCCTCAGCTCGATTGGGGTCAACTTGCTCGCGGGAGAACAGTACTTGTCGATTCTCTTGCCGGGTCAAGCGTTCAAGCAAGGGTTTATCGATCGTGGGATCGACCCGCGCTACTTGTCACGGGCACTTGAAGATGGCGGGACCGTCATCAACCCGCTCATTCCGTGGGGAGTTTCTGGCGCATTCTTCGCAGCGACACTCGGCGTACCTGTATTGGAATACGCACCGTTTGCCTTCTTCCTCTGGCTCAGCCCGGTCTTCTCCATCATTTTGGGATACGTCCGATTGGGAAAGCAACGTGAATCGCTCAAAATCGCATCATAACGTCCAGGTGTCCTGCCATGCAGGGCATCTTTTTTGTGTGCAAGCTACGATTTTTGAGAAAATGAAACAAATGGAGGTGGAACCATGAAGCGACTCGATTTAGCATTTTATGAACAACCGACACTTGACTTGGCGCGTGCCTTACTCGGGCAATATTTGGTGAGGCGACATCCAGAAGGTGACATCATCGCGAAGATTGTCGAGACGGAAGCTTACCTCGGTGCCATCGACCGAGCAGCGCATAGCTTCGAAGGGCGTCGGACGAAGCGAACGGAAGTCATGTTTGGGAAACCGGGGTATGTGTACACCTATCAGATGCATACGCATACGCTCTTGAACGTGGTTAGTGGACCAGTCGGCACACCAGAAGCCGTCTTGATTCGAGCCGTCGAACCGATTCAAGGCCATGAATGGATTGCAACGAACCGTCCTGGGGTGAAGCGATATGACCAAACGAACGGACCAGGGAAATTGACGAAAGCACTCGGAATCACGATGGATCTATACGGTCATTCCTTTCAACAAGACCCACTCTATATCGTGGAGGGTGAGGCTGGAGTAGTGATTGAGGCGGGTCCACGCATCGGCATCCCGAACACGGGCGAGGCGCGTGACTATCCGTATCGATTTTTTGAACGCGACAATCCGTACGTCTCGAAGTTCCGTTGAATGCTCCTGGAGATGTTTAATTGATTCATGCCAGTGGAACAGTCCCTATGTGCATAAAACAAACAGAGGGAGTGTTTAGAACATGGCAAAAGTAGCAACGCTCATTACAGATATGTTTGAAGATGTAGAATTCACGGGTCCCCGTGACGCATTGGTGGATGCGGGACATGACGTCGTGACAATCGAGAAGAAAGCTGGCAACACGGTGGAAGGAAAGCAAGGAGAGGCGAAAGTGAACATCGATCAATCGATTGATGATGTATCGCCGGAAGATTTTGATGCCCTTCTTTTACCTGGCGGGTTCTCACCTGACTTATTGCGAGAAGACGAGCGTTTTGTTTCGTTCGCCAAAGCATTCATGGATGCGAAGAAGCCTGTCTTTGCAATCTGTCATGGACCACAGCTGTTGATTACGGCGAAGACATTAGAAGGTCGTGATGCAACCGGCTATAAATCGATTAAAGTCGATATGGAGTATGCCGGAGCGAAATATGCGGACAAAGAAGTCGTTGTCTGTCAAAATCAGCTTGTGACGAGCCGTCAACCAGATGATATTCCGGCATTCAATCGTGAGATTCTCAACTTATTAAAATAACACGTCGACCACGAGAGGAATCTCGTGGTTTTTTTGAGTATTCGGGAATAAGAAAGATAAGGAGGCGATTCAAATGAGAAAACGAGCACGTTCACCGAGTTAAGTTCGTCGAAACATTGTTTGGTTAGGGTGCATTCGTTGGTTTGAAGGGCTGATTCCAGCATATGTGATTGAACGGTTATTTTGGGAGTCACGAGGCATCTCGGTTCAAGAAGTCGTCTATTTAGAGATGGTATATGCGCTGATCATCGTTCTGTTTGAAGTGCCGACTGGCGTGTGGGCGGACCGCACGACACGGCGTCGACTGATCCAGGTAGGTGTAGCTTTAGAGTGGCTATCATTTTGGATTCTCTTATACTCGTTCACATTCACCGGTTTTTTTGTCGCAATCAGCTGTTCGGCTGTAGGATCGGTTATTCGAAGTGGGGCAGAGAATGCCTTGTTGTACGAATCGTTACAGGAGAGTCAGGAAGTGTCGTCATTTGAACGGGTTCTTGGGAAACTGAATGCGATTGGGATTGTTGCCGCTGTGACGGCGGCATTGAGTGGCAGTATGTTGGCTCAGTATCTTCCCTTGGAGTGGAACTACAAGCTCTCCATCGTGAGTCTATTGATTGCGACTACCTGTAGCCTATCTCTCATCGAACCGACTCGACGAGAGATAGAAGAGCGTTTGACGTGGTGGCATTTGCTGAAAGGTTTTCAATTCATTTGGTCGAACAAGCAACTATGGCATGTCACTATCAGTTTTTTAGCAGCCGTATCCGCATTCAATTTCATCGATGAGTTCTGGCAATTGTATGCACGTGATGTATCCATCCCGATCTATTGGTTCGGTGCCATTTCAAGCATCCTACTCTTGATTCAGTTACCTGGACAACTTTTTGCAGGGACGCTTATACGATTTGCGTCATCCGAACATTGGTTAAACGGGTTCGGTTGGCTAATGGGTGGTGGATTTCTTGTCATCGGACTTTTTCCGAATCCAATCGGAATCGGGCTGATGGGGCTGTTGGCTCTTATATATGGAGCGATGGAGCCGCTCTATTACGGTCTTTTGCATCAGCAAGTTCCTTCATCCATTCGAGCGACGACGGAATCATCCGTCTCGATGCTATGGCATCTCGGTATCCTCGTGTTGGGGTTTGTCTTTATTGTAGGAACGACAGTGTCACTATTTTTGGCGTTCATCTTAATCGGGCTTGTCGTTTGGTTCGTTCATGCGACCGCCCGATAATTTTTACAGACATGGGTCATAAGCCATGTCTGTTTTTACGTCTTAAGACGGACGAAAGATTGTGCCGAGAAGTGTATGATGAGAACAATCTTAACGAGTCAATAGGAGAAACAACGTGGAATGGTATGAATTATTTGTAGGATTTTTGTTAGGTGTCGTCGAGGGATTGACGGAATTTGCCCCAGTCTCGTCGACCGGTCATATGATTCTCGTGGACGGTCTCTGGTTGAATTCGAGTCAATTTTTAGGTCAGGAAGTAGCGAACACGTTTAAAATCGTCATTCAATTAGGGTCGATTTTAGCGGTCGTGGTCGTCTTTCGAGATCGGTTCAAAACGTTACTGAATCCAAAGTCGCTCCTCACCTTAAGACAAAGCGGAACCACACGTCAGTTCAATCTCATACATATTTTGATCGGATTGCTGCCTGCTGGCGTCCTTGGTGTACTGTTTGAGGACTACATCGATACACATCTCTTCTCAGTCAAGACGGTGTTGATTGGTCTAGTCGTCGGTGCGTTCTTTATGATTGCCGCAGATTTATCCGGGGTGAAGCGTCAGACGACCGCTACGCTAGATGACATCACGTACAAGCAAGCACTTGGTGTCGGGTTGATTCAATGTTTCTCGCTATGGCCTGGGTTCTCTCGGTCCGGTTCAACGATTTCTGGAGGGGTTCTCCTCGGAATGAGTCACCGGGCAGCGGCAGATTTTACGTTCATCATGGCGGTACCGATCATGTTTGGAGCGAGTGCGTTGTCACTGTACAGCAAATGGACGTACTTCACGCTCGATACGTTACCCGTGTTTGTCGTCGGTTTCGTCAGCGCGTTTTTGTTCGCACTTCTTTCGATTAAATTCTTTTTGAAGTTGATCAACAAAGTGAAGTTGATGCCGTTTGCGGTCTATCGAATCGTATTGGCCATCGTGATTTACGTTCTTTACTTCTAAAAAAACACGTGCGAATAGCACGTGTTTGAAACCAATGAATGGAATTGTTCGTAAAGTCTAGAAGAGGTGAAAACATGGGACAAATCGTTGTAGTATTCGGAACGTTAATCGGTCTTGGGACCGTCGGGGCATTGCTTTATATGACCCGTCTAGCCTATGAATCATGAGAACGGATAATGATAGAAGCGCTCACGTTGGAGTAACTCCATGACGTGGGCGTTTTCTGCGTTATCGATCGCACGAAGCAGACCTTCCGTCTGAGACCGGTGGGCAAACAGGGCATCTTTCTTCTGTTCGCTCTCTTCCGTTACATCGACGATGACGTGAGGTTGTCCGAGTTCGTCTTCTGTGCGGCGGTCAAAGGCGACACCTAAGAACTCAGGGCGCGTCTCGCCCATCTCTTGAAGCGCTCGTACGACGGCACGGGCTGTCGCTTCATGGTCCGGGTGGACGGCATATCCTGGATAGAATGAGATGACGGTTTCCGGCTTCACTTCGTCAATCAATGCGCGGAAGCGACCAGCGAGCTCGGCCTCGTCCTCAAATTCGACGGTCTTGTCACGAAGTCCCCACATGCGCAGGTCCTCGATGCCCATCATGCGACATGCTTCTTCGAGTTCATGTTTTCGAATTTTCGGCAGTTCTTCACGTGTCGTAAAGATTGGAGAACCCATATTACGTCCCATTTCACCGAGCGTCAAACAGACATATGTGACGGGTAGTCCTTTTTGACGATGTTGGATAATCGTTCCGGCCGAGCTGAACGCCTCATCGTCCGGGTGTGGGAATATGACGAGTAACGGTCCATTCATTGATTCTCCACCTCCGATGCGCCTTGTGGGAGCGGCTTGATATCGATGTGCAGCGCACATGCGAGACGACCGAGACGATCGTGACCAGCGAGTAACAACTGTTCTTCGTGCATTTCATAGTCGGTCAATCCCTCGACATAGAGCCAACCGTGATCGAGTTTTAAACCGACACGATAGGGACCATTTCCTTTAATTTGACCGATGCTGTATTCGATTTTGGCATTACGGATAAACATCCCGGCGTTATGAAAGTCCGGGTCATTATGTGTCGCGTAGGCACCGTTCGTCGTCTCGACATGGACGAAAAGTGGTGTCGCGACGTGACTGTCTAAATAGTGCTGAATGTGATCAGGTTGAATCGCTTTCACGTCTGTCCCTCCAATGGAAAGGATGACCCGAAACACGTAGTTCCGGGTCATCTGTTTACGATTGTGTTGCTACTTTTTTACGGTATCCGGTATGGTTCGTCGGTCCAACGTATTGGTTGAGACGGAATGAATGACGAACGGCTTCTGTGATGAACTCTTTTCCGATTTCAATCGCTTCTTCGACCGTGTGACCGTTGGCGAGTGAGGCTGCGATGGCAGAAGAGAACGTACATCCGCCGCCGTGTGTGAACGCAGGCTCGATTTTTTCACTTTCAAGAAGGCGGAATTCGTTTCCGTCGTACAAGACGTCGAATGCTGTATCGAATCCGAGTTTGCCACCGACTTTGACGATGACGATCTCTGCGCCGAGTTCATGGATTAAACGAGCGGCTTCTTTGATTTCGTCCATCGTTGCGGGTGTTTTATCAAGGCCAGCGAGCATACGCGCCTCGAATAAGTTCGGTGTGATGATTTTTGCGACTGGTACGAGGTGTTGACGCATCGCGACCGCAACGTTCGGATCAAGAATCTCATCCGCACCTTTACATGCCATGACCGGATCGACGACGGCATTCTGGATTCCGTATTCTTTAATCTTCCGTGCTGCGAGTTCGATGATTTCAGGTGTCGGGAGCATACCTGTCTTCACTGCATCGACTCCAATTCCAGCGAGCACCGTATCGATTTGTTTCTCGATCAAGGTCGTGTCGATTGGAAAGACTTCGTGATTCCATGCGTTATGTGGGTCTTGTGCCACGATGACAGTCAAAGCTGTCATACCGTATACACCGAGTTCTTCCATCGTTTTGAGGTCGGCTTGGATTCCCGCGCCGCCGCTTGTGTCAGAACCGGCAATCGTCAATGCTTTTTTCATCGTCATAATCGTCCATCCCCTTTGTCTGTTTGGATAGTTTCACTATAACGACTTTTTTGAATTCCGACAAATGCAAGGATTACGAGAAGTGTTCATAACTTTTCAGAAAAAGTATGCAGGATATTCATCATATTTGGGGAATAATAATGAATAGGGTGTAGACCACTTTATTATTGGCTGGGAGGAAAACGCATGTTAGTGCATAGCTTATGTATCCCGAAGAAAGATGTTGTCACCATCAGTGAAAAGGCAACATTGCGGGAAGCGCTTCATACGCTTGAAGAAACAGGATACCGTTGTGTACCTGTTTTAGACGAGACGGGGAAATTTTTCCGCGGTAACATTTACAAGATGCATATTTATCGTCATGGAATGAACGGGGAAAACATGGACGATAATGTGATGACACTCATCAAGAATACACAAAAGTACGTCCATGAGTCAGATGGATTCTTTGAAGTATTTTTCTCAATCAAAGAGTTGCCGTACATTGCTGTATTGAAAGATGAGAGCAATGAATTTTATGGCATTCTTCCCCACGGTAAGATGCTCGGGATGCTCGAAGAAGCATGGAGTCGCGACACGGGTAGTTACGTCTTGACAATCGCCTTGAGCGAACAGGCTGGGGCACTTGAGAAAATCACGAAAATCGTGAACAAATATACATCAATCGCGAGCTTGATGACGCTCGATGCGAAAAGTAAAGTATTGCGACGGGTACTCGTGACACTACCACCAGACTGTGAAGAAGATATGAAAAACAAGGTTGTCTCTAAGCTTGAACAAAAAGGCTTCCGGATTGTCGAAGTCGAGAACTTAAAGAACTAAGTCAAAACCCTTTCACTTGGCGTGAAAGGGTTTTTCGTCGAGTCGTTTTTCCATCCGAATATCGGACCAAAATTGACCGTCCCAGTAGGTGAAGTGCTCGATCCGACCGATTTCTTGATACCCACATTTCGTATAGAGACGATGGGCCGCATGGTTGAAAGCGAATACGCCAAGTTCCATACGAGGTGTTTGTTTGGCTCGCAATTGCTCTTCTAACAAACGAAGAGCTTCTGTGCCAACGCCTTTTCCGCGACCTACAGATTCGCCGATGACGAAACCGAGCCAAGCTGTACCGGTTTCTTGTCGATATAAATGAGGCGGGTCATACATGACGTTCATTTCTCCGACGAGATGGTCATCTGCGTAGATGAGGAAAATATCGTGCGTTAAGAGTCGTTCTTCTAAATCGTCAACCGTCATCTCATAATGGGCGGTCAATTCTTCTTTAGAGCGGCTCGGGCGAATAAGATGGACGATCTCAGGATCGTTATTCCAACGATTGAATGTATCGACGATGTCGCCGGATGCGACTGTTAATGGAACAAGTGAGATATTGATAGGTCATTCTCCTTTCTCGCTTGAACACATTCGATTCAATCGTCAAAATTCCTGCTCTTATACCGGCTTTAATACGTTTAAGTGGCTCGGCAATACTTCAAAGGTGAGCGGTAGCTTGCCGCCTGTGTCCCCGTCAGCATTTACAGGAAGCGCATCAGGCGAGGTCACGTTCACCCGTGACGTACAAAATGAGGTGACGCTATCCGTTTCCTTCAACTTTCCTGTAAAGAGGGCGGGTGTTAATTGAAGTGCGTCCTTTAACCCGAGCTCTTCAAAGATATAGACGTGAAGAAGACCATCATTAAGTCGCGCGTCCGGTTCGAAGTTTTCAAATCCTCCGACCGAGTTCGTCAAGGCGATGACGACGAGATAAGCCTCGCCATCAAACTCCCCGTCTTTACTGTCAAGCGCCAACTCATAAGGACTATGTTCACGGAACGCTTTTACACCCTCAATCAAGTAAGCGAACGGTCCCCATTTCGTCTTCTCTTCCACACTTACTTCGTCGACAGCTTCGGCAATGAGCCCGATGGCGATGACGTTCATGAAATAACCGTTCTCATACTTTCCGATATCCATCGGTGTCGGTTCAGCGTCGCGGAGAGCCTCGATTGCTTGTTTAGGGTCACTTGGGACACCGAGTGCACGGGCGAGGTCGTTGACCGTCCCAAGTGGAATGATGCCGAAGTCAGGTCGATGAGTAGCCTCGGCTAGACCGGTCACCGCTTCGTTCAAGGTTCCGTCCCCACCCATCGCAATCACGGCCTGATAGTGCTTTTCTGCCGCTTCACGTGCGAAGTTCGTCGCATCCTGTTCCTTTTCAGTGAAGCGGACATCGACGTGTCCATATCGTTCGCGCAACACCTCTTCGGCATGTGTTGCGTGTTGTTCCCCCAACTCTTTCCCTGAGGATGGATTGACGATTAACATGACTGTGTCCATTCCAACATGTCTCCTTTTCAACTCGAATACTGTCCTTTATTCCCGTCAAAGAAAGCAGATACTCCTAAAAAATCCCCATGTCGATTAGCTATCTCGCTCTAATCTTCAAGGGGATGCGTTGGGCATTCGATTGTTTAATAATGACGGAATGCGGACATATCTAAATGACTTGCTTCCGACTCGTCCACGGCAAGTTCGATGCGCAAATGTTCATTGAACGGGGAGACGAGAGCCCCCATACAGGCGACCGGTTCATGATCGGGGACCGGTGATTTACGTTTCGTTTTGACGAATAAATAGTCCGATCGTTTCAACGTCAATAAGAAACGTTCTACGGCATGCGGTTCACGGGTCACGTTTGGCCAAGGTAAATGATTGAATAATAAAAAGACCGTGCCTTCTTTTTCGAGCGCATAGTCCGGTGCGATGCCTTCCCGATTCAACAAATCGATGACAGCATGCAAAAACTCCCGTTTAATCGTCAATGAAATTTCGTAATACTCACGCATACGGTCCACCCTTTCTTAAAATCACAATACTACCATTCTAAACGTTTCCGACATGGGCGACAATGAAGAAGTTCCTTGACGAAGTATTTTTCCCGGCTTATACTGCATAAGTCCTGCTATACTAGTGATATATGATGAACGAATTGAGGTGAAACCGACATGATTGAATCCCTTGAATTGAAGGCGTGGGTCGTTCTTGCGCGTACGATGGATGCCATCAGTGATCGTGTGAAAGAAGATTTACGACGCCACCAGTTAAATTCAACAGAGTTCGGTGTTTTATCCGTACTGTATAAACGAGGAGACACCCCGTTGCAACAAATTGGGGATCAGATTTTGATTACGAGCGGTAGCGTGACATATGTGATCGATAAGTTGGAGAAGCGAGGGCTGATTGAACGAATCGCCTGCCCGTCTGACCGACGTGTCACATATGCTTCATTGACAGACGATGGAAAGGCGCTCATGGACGTCGTCTATCCGCAACATATTGAAATTTTCAAAGATATATATGGACCGTTAAGTGATGAAGAGACGGAACAATTGATTTCGTTATTGAAACGAGTCGGTTATAACGCAGCGGGCAAATAAAGCCCGTTGCTTTTTTATTCAATATCTTGAAATTAAAATAATTGACGATGAGATATACAGATGATATAGTTCTAACTGTTATTGAAAAATTAGAGATTACACAAATGGAGGATTACACGATGACTAAAGTATTATATGTATCGGCTAACCCGAAACCAACTGAACTTTCATACAGCAAACAAGTGGCAGAAACATTCGTTTCGACACTCCAAGCAGAAAATCCATCAATCGAAGTGGAAGCAATCGAACTCTACGATGTTGATGTTCAAGAAATCGACGGAGATGTGCTCAGTGCATGGGGCAAATTCGCTTCAGGCGAAGCGCTCACTGATGTAGAAGCGAAAAAGGTAGGCACAATGAGCGGCATGCTTGAGAAATTCATGGAAGCGGACCTTTACGTGTTCGCGACTCCAATGTGGAACTTCTTCTTCCCAGCACGTATGAAAATGTTCCTCGATAGCGTTCTCATGGCAGGTAAAACGTTCCGTTATACGGAGCAAGGTCCTGTCGGCTTGCTTGAAAACAAACAAGCGATCCACATCCAAGGGACAGGCGGAATCTACACAGGAACGGACCTTAACTTCGCAGACGCATACCTTCGCCAAGCGCTCGCGTTCGTCGGTGTATCTGAAGTGACGACGGTAGCGGTCGAAGGGATGAACCAATACCCAGATAAAATCGAAGAGATCGTTGCAGACGCGAAAGCGAAAGCTGAAGCACTTGCGAAAGAAGTTGCAGGCGCAGTAACGGTATAACCTAGAGAGACGAGTCGATTGACTCGTCTTTTTGTATGCATTTATTTTGGGTATGATACAAAGGGAAAGGGGAGTATGCAATGGCAGATCAGTTATCGAGTCGACTACTTGGAGATTGGACGGATATTGTCCAAGAAGAGATGAAACGACCTTATTTTCAACAGTTGAAGCAATTCGTCGACCAAGCTTATGAAGAAACGATCGTTTACCCGGCCCGAGAAGATATTTGGAACGCATTTATTCACACAAAATTTAGTGAAGTGAAGTGCGTCATTTTAGGGCAAGATCCGTACCACGGACCGAATCAAGCGCATGGACTCAGTTTTTCGGTGCAGGACGGGGTTCGTTTCCCACCGTCTCTACGAAACATCTTTCAAGAACTAAAAGATGACGTTGGATGTGATCTCCCGAAGAGTGGCAATCTCGAGAAATGGGCGAAACAAGGCGTCCTTCTCTTAAATACGGCACTGACGGTTGAAGCGGGAAAGGCGGGCTCTCACCGTGGAAAAGGATGGGAACAGTTCACTGATTCCATCATTGAGCGGCTCGGGAGTCGTGAGGAACCGATTGTATTCATCTTGTGGGGAAATGATGCGAAGAAGAAAATGAAATGGATTGGAGACCAACATAAAGTGCTCACGTCGGTACATCCAAGTCCTTTGTCATCCCATCGTGGATTCTTCGGTTCTAAGCCATTCTCCAAAGTAAACGATACATTGAAGGAGTGGGGAAAATCTCCGATTGAGTGGTGTCTCTGACAGTTTGCGAAAATTCGCAGGCTGTTTTTTGTTGACGCTTTTGTTTAGCTTTGGTAGAGTAACTAACAAGACGTCACTTTAGTGCTTAAAAGCATATATGCATAACAGCATAACTGTAGAAAAATATAAAGAATTGGATATGTAAGAAAAGCGAAGAAAGAACCGAAGTAGAGACATCTTCCCTGGCCCAGAGAGCGTGTGGTGCTGCGAACACGCCCAAAAGATGAATCGAATTACAGTTCCTGAGCTCTCATCATTGAGCGGTCCCCCGTTATCGGATCAAGCGGCTAGAATTTTTCTAGCAACCAGGGTGGTACCGCGGCTTTGTCGTCCCTATCGATTCAATCGATAGGGATTTTTTGATTTTAAAGGAGGACTTCACATGTTGACACAATCGATTCCAAAACACCTAGCCCCACATATTTCACCGCAGTTCTACAATGAATACACACCAACAGATCATGCCGTTTGGCGTTTCGTGTTGCGGTTGAACTTGCACACGTTAGAAGGGAAGGCGCATCCGTTTTACATCGAAGGATTGAAACGGACGGGAATGGGACCGGATCGATTGCCGAACGTCGAACAGATGACGGATGAGATGCAGGCGGCAGGATGGTCGACGGTCGCAGTGGATGGGCTCATCCCCGGCGTTGCCTTTTTTGACTTCCAAGGAAACGGGATGCTCCCGGTCGCGACAGACATTCGGAAAGTCGAGAATATTTTATACAGTCCAGCCCCTGACATCATTCACGAGGCGGCGGGACATGCGCCAATGTTGATGGACCCGACGTTTTCGGCAATCGTCAAACGCTTCGGTCAATTAGGGGCCAAGGCGTTCATGAACCGAGAAGAACATGCCTCGTTCGCCGCATTGAAACGATTGACGATTGTGAAGGAGAATGCGAATTCGACTGAACAGGACATCGAGGCGGCGGAGAAAGCCGTACATGAGGCGAAAGCGCAAGTGACTGGCTTTTCTGAAGCACAACAGGTCGCGCGTATCTTTTGGTGGACCGTTGAATTCGGATTGATTGGTGACCTCGACAACCCGATGATTTACGGGGCAGGCCTCTTATCATCGGTAGGAGAGAGCCGTCACTGTCTGACAGATGCGGTCGTCAAACATCCATTCGACTTGGAGCACGCGCTACAGACGAAGCAAGACGTGACAAACATGCAAAAAGAGCTATTCGTTATTCCAAACTTTGAGACGCTCTCTTCTGTCTTAGATGAACTAGAGGGAAGAATGGCGATTCGAAAAGGTGGGATTGAATCTGTGGCGAAAGCGTTGGCGTCAGGAAGTCAATCGACGATTCGACTTGAAGATGGATCAGAACGTGTCGGCATCGTTCGTCACATGACGGAGTCGAAAGAACATACGCTCATTCAATGGGATGAATGTTCAATTGTACAACATGGACAGCTCACGCAAAAAGAGCGACACGGGCTACTGATCGCTCATGACACAGAGTCCGCGCTCGATCGCGATGACCTCTTTGAGGACGGGATGAGCATTCGGCAAGCATGTGCATCCGGTGCACTCGAAGACGTGACGGTTCACCTAGAAGGACGGACGATCTCACTCGACTCGCTAGAAGTACGCGTCGATTCGCTTCCATCAGTTTTCCCAGGAACAACGGTAGACGAGCTGATGATGATTGAAAAACCGGTGATCATCGAACGGGATGAACGTGTATGGACGAACGATGATCCGATGTTCAACCGCATCCATCTCATGCGTGAGCGGGGAGAATCAATCGATGGTCTCATCCCAGAGATTTTAACGAACCACCCTGACGCCTGGTTATTACACATCGAATGCCTGGAGTTGGTGAAGGATGAAGGACTGAAACAGACATTGATTGAACGTCTTGAAGCATTGCGTCAAACTTCCCCATCCCGAAATGAATTGATTGGTCGCGCGTTCGAACTATTGCGCTAACGAAAAGAGGCGACGTTTTCCACTGTAGGAGAACGTCGCCTCTTTTGCATTATACAGATTGATTTGTCGTTTCACGTAAGAACGTAATCAAACGACGATACGTGGAATTAGCCGCTGGGCGGTCCATTTCGAAGTAATAGTTATGGCCAAGCTCGTGCTCGTTCCGATCATAAAAGACAGTCGTGACATCCGTACGTCCTGAAAGAATCGTTGCAAATTCCTTGGCCTGCTCCTCAAAGGAATGGTCATTCCCGTCCGCGATAAACGTTGGGACGAATGTGGCCGGTACATTGACGAGTGGCGACGCTTCAGCAACGACCGAGAGAGTCTCCCAATTGTATGTGCCGAAGTATGCCCATCCGATTCGTTTGAACAAGAAGCGGTTCACTGACTTCGATGATTCGAGCCATGTGCGCTTCAAGTCGAGCGGTGCAGACAAGAGGATGGCACCGAGGATTGAGGATTTTGGTACGACTTGTCCCACTTCAGCAGAAGGTGAATAGTCGTCATTCAACTGGATCCCGACAAACTGTGCGGCGAGCTGTCCACCATTCGAATCACCTGCAAAGAAGACGCGGTCTAAATCGAGACGGAAGCGGTCATTGTTCTCAGCGATGAACGAGTACGCTTCTTCGATTTGTTTGAGCGGGGTTGGGTACATCACGTCAGGTGCGAGTGCGTAATTGATACTGACGACGTTGTAGCCGTTACTCGCAATCGAAGTGGCGTATTTTAACACATCCGATTTATCCCCACCGACGAATGATCCGCCATGTACCCAAAAAATTGTAGGGACCGTGCGGCTATTTCCTTCATAACGGATCAAATCAAAGGTTCCATTGTCATAAGAAGACAAGTAGTCGATGTCTTTTCGGACAGACGTCTTTTGAACGACTTCCTCGAATCCCTTCATCTCCACTTCGTTTCCCCCCGCAAACGAAGTTTTGATTAAACGTGTGGCTGGTTTCGGTGAGAGGAACACATAAGCCGCTCCTGCGACCGCAGTTCCAATCAATCCGACTCCAGCTCGTTTCAACCCTTTATTCATCTTCCTTCCTCCCTTTCTACAATCAGAAGCTTATTGCGTGACGAGTACGTCCGCCATGTACGTTTCGATGACATGAGCGATTCCGTCTTCGTTGTTTGATTTTGTGATGAAGTCCGCTTTTCCTTTGACCGTCGTGTTAGCATTTCCCATCGCGACGCCGAGGCCGGCCCATTCAATCATCGTCAAATCATTGTTTCCGTCACCGCAAGCGATGACTTCTTTTTGTGCGATGCCGAGTTGATCTGCTAGGAAGGCGAGACTCGTTCCTTTTGTGACACCGGCTTCAGTAAACTCAAGGAAGAACGGTTTTGAACGGGCTACAGCCAATTTCCCGGCCAATTCTGTTTGTAGCTTCGTTTCGATTGGAGCGAGTGTGTCGCCATCCGCAAGCATCAAACATTTGACGACCGGAGCTGTCACGGCATCTTTAAAGTTGTCGACATGAATGACCGGCATTCCCGTCAATTCACCTTCGATATCCGTATAAGGGTTCGGGCGATCGGTTACGATTTCGTTACCGACGTACGTATGAATCGCGATTCCTTCCCGTTCACTGATATCATGGAGATGGGCGACTGTATCCGGCTGGAGCGTGCTCGAGAAAATCTCCTCGTTTGTCGCACAATCGATGACCGAGGCACCGTTGAACGATAAGATGTAGCTTCCGTATTTCGCAAGTTCTAATTCACGGGCTGCTTCCCACATCGCAAACGTTGGTCGTCCGCTCGCGAGAACGACTTTATAGCCGCGCGCCTGTGCATCGAGAAGTGCTTCTTTTGTCTTAGGGGAAATCGTATGGTCGCTCGTGAGGAGCGTATCATCCATATCCAATACAATCATCTTGTAACTCATAGTAGTAGGGGGTCCTCCTTCAGAATCTAATGACTCCATCCTAAACCTTTTTAAGGTCAATTGACAACCTTGTCGCAAAAACGTAACTATAATGTAGAGAAGTGAACTCTAGAAGAGGTGGAAATCGATATGAATCGAATTTTAGTAGCTGAGGATGAACATGCGATTCGCAGCTTCATTATTGTCAATTTAAAACGAGCCGGATTCGACGTCTTTGAGGCGACGAACGGGCGAGAAGCGGTCACCGCATTTGACCGTGAACCGTTCGATGTTGTCCTATTGGATGTCATGATGCCGGAAATGGACGGATTCGAAGCATGTGCTGCCATTCGTGATCTTGACGAAAATGTAGGGATCATCATGTTGACGGCACGGACGCTCGAAGAAGATAAAATTGAAGGGCTTGGTAAAGGTGCAGACGACTACATCGCCAAACCGTTCAGTCCAGGTGAATTAGTGGCGCGCATCCAAGCGTTGTTGCGCCGTGTCGAAAAAGTGAAACGAAAAGATTCGAAACGCTTAAAGTCGGGACCGTTCGCAATCGACCTCGCCGCGAAACAAGTGACGAAGTATGGACAGTCGATCGATTTGACGCCGACCGAGTATGACTTGATCTGTCATCTCGTCCAAAACGAAGAGATCGTCTTGTCACGTGATGCGCTACTCGATGCTGTATGGGGCGTTAACTATTTCGGTGACCGAAAGACAGTCGACGTCAACATTCGTCGCTTGCGTCAAAAAATTGAAGATGACCCGAGTCATCCGGTCTACATCGAGACGTTGTGGGGTCACGGATATAAATGGCGGAGACATGAGGCATGAAACAACAGTTAGTCATTCGCATGATGATTGTCGTGACGATCGTCTTGCTCTTGCTCGTCAGCATTTTGTCTTACGGGACGTATCGCTACTATTACGAGTATGAGTCGGAAGCGTTACTAGGTCATGCGACAACGAGTGCATATCTATACCCTCAAGCCCAAGTTGGGTTTGAAACGCCGAGCGCCTTTTCAGTCCTCGTCCGAACATTCGGATATCCTGGAACTGATTTGACGATTGTCGACCGGAGCGGTTCGATTGTCAAAACGACGGGACAACGAACAAGGCAGGCCTCTTTCTCTCAAGAACAGTTACAGCAACTGTCGCAAGGAGAGTCCGTCGTGCAGGACTATGACGTCGGGGATGAACATTACTTGTCGGTCACGAGTCCCATTATGACGAACGATACGTCCGAGTTTGCCATCAGTTTCACGCGACCGCTTGAAGACTTGGACACGCTCATTCGCGAAATTTGGATGACGGTCGTCATGATTGGCGTCTTGATCTGGTTGCTCGCCCTATACACCGTCATCCGGATTGCCGATCGCTTCGTCAGACCGATTCGTCACATCATCGAGGCGGCCGATGAGATGGCTCAGGGCGACTTCGATGTATCCGTTGAGTCAAATGAGAAACATGAGCTTGGAGCCTTGGCTCGAACGCTCACGTATTTAGGCGCGAAAGTCCAGCAGCATCAGTCGACACGTAACGAATTCCTCTCGAGTGTATCGCACGAACTCAGAACACCACTCACATCGATTAAGGGATGGACCGAGACGATTCGGGGTGGTGATGAGAAACTATCTGAAGAGACGGAGCTCGGTTTAAGCATCATCCATTCGGAGACAGAGCGCATGATCGGTCTCGTCGAACAGCTTCTCGACTATACAAAAATTGAGGAGAGTCGGTTGGTCTTGTATCGCCAAGAACTGGACCTGGTCTCTTTGTTACGTCAAGTGACTCTGCAATTAAAACAGTCACTTGAAGACAAAGGCATCACACTCATCGAACGCTATCCTCAAAAATCGGTCGGACTATTTGATGAGAATCGTTTGAAACAAGTGTTCTTAAATATCCTCGAGAACGCGATTCGTTTCTCGCCAGACGGAGGAACGTTGACCATCCGCTTCGTGCAATCGGAACGTGTTGCCTTCATCTCGATTATCGATGAAGGTCCCGGCATTTCACGAGAGCATTTGCAGCGCATCACCGAGATGTTCTATCAGGCTCATGTCACAGAAGGTAGTAGCGGGCTTGGACTTGCGATTTCAAAAGAATTGATTGAAGCGCATGAAGGCAAACTCGTCATCGAGAGCGAGGTCGGACACGGAACGACGGTGACCGTCTTATTGCCGCTCGACCCGAGTGAACTACATTAATAGGATTAAACCTCCCGAATTCAGGCTACATATAGATGTATGTAGACTGAGGGAGGTTTTTATAATGGCCAATCAATCTTTGAAGCCGTTAAAAGGAAGTCCGAATGCCGTGTCAACCCAAACTTCAATTGAAGAATTGCGGATGGACCCACTGCCGTATGCAGGCAGTCGCGGGCAATCAATTGAAGCCATTAAGATGGCGATGAATCAGTTGCCGCGGGCTGAACTGGTGAAGGAAACAGATGAAGGACTTCATTATGTAGTGACTTCTAAAGTGATGCGATTTAAAGATGATGTCGATTTTTTATTTGATGATGCTACTCAACAAGTCGAGTTTCGATCTGCGTCGCGTGTCGGCTATTCAGACTTTGGCGTGAATCGAAAACGAATGGAAGATGTGAGCGAACGATACCGGAGGTTGATTCGATGAAGGACTATCAGTTGATTGTCATCGGTGGCGGTGCTGCCGGGATGACGGTGGCCGCAGGGGCTGCGAATTTAGGCGCAAAGGTCGCACTTGTTGAAAAGAACAAACATTTAGGTGGTGACTGTCTGCATGTCGGATGTGTGCCATCGAAAGCGTTGATTGCCGCTTCAAAAGAAGCGAATGCGATGATGCGCGCGGCCCGAGTTCTCGGAACCGAGTTCAATGGACAAGAGCATTATCAAATGTCAAAAGCGCGTGTCGACAAAGCACGTGCCATTATTCAAGACCATGACGGGACAGAACGTTTTGAAAAGATTGGCGTCGACGTCTATATCGGAGAAGCCTCGTTCCAAAGTCCGCACGAATTAAAAGTAGGGAACGAGTTATTGATCGGGAAAAAATTTGTCATCTCGACGGGGTCGAAACCGACAGTTCCTCCGATTGATGGACTTGATCAAGTCCCATACTTAACGAACGAGACGGTCTTTGAAGAAGAGACGCTCCCGGAGAGCCTGATTGTCATCGGCGCCGGAACGGTCGGACTTGAATTGGCCCAGTCCTTTGTCCGACTCGGCTCACAAGTGACCGTGCTAGAGGCGCAGGATGATTTCCTACCTAAAGAAGACGAGGACGTCGCCACCTATTTGAAATCTCAACTCGAGATGGCGATGCGCTTGAAAATCGGCGTAAAGGTCAATC
Organism: Exiguobacterium sp. 8H; assembly: GCF_902506255.1. Classification (GTDB taxonomy): domain Bacteria; phylum Bacillota; class Bacilli; order Exiguobacteriales; family Exiguobacteriaceae; genus Exiguobacterium; species Exiguobacterium profundum. Next base: position 2,435,138 of record NZ_LR733429.1, read on the forward strand.
GAGTCGATGAGGTCGATGGCCGCATTCGTGTCACGACAGAGGTGAACGGCGAAACGGTCGAATATGAAGCGGACAAACTGCTGATGGCGACGGGTCGCGTTCCCCGAATCGATGCGCTCCGTCTCGACCGGGCGAACGTTCAGGTGACGAAAGGGTATATCGATGTCTCGTCGTCATATCGGACGTCACAATCTCATATCTTTGCGATTGGAGATACGATCAAGACGCTCCCATTCACACACGCCGCTGGAGAAGAAGGGAAGGCGGTTGTCGCGAACGCGCTCTTTGGATTATGGAACAAGGTCGACTATAGTAAGCTCCCGTGGATCACATTCACAGACCCTGAGGTGTTCCACGTCGGGATGACGGAGAGAGAAGCGCGAGAGCGTTACGGTGACGACATTGAGACGTATGAAGCGAAACTGTCCGAAGTGGACCGTTTCATTGCTGAACGCCAAGAAGCAGGCTTTGTCAAAGTGATTACGAAGAAAAATGGAAAAATCATCGGAGCTCATGCAGTCGGTGAATCGGCGGGGGATTGGATGCAAATTGTCGTTTATGCGATGCAACGTGGTGACAAAATCGGGAAGCTGTCTCGTATGATTTACCCGTATCCGTCGCGAAGTGAGGCCGTGAAGAAAGTGACAGACCTTTACTGGCGGAAACGATTGTTCGAAAGCCCACTCACCGAACTGGCGAGACGCTACTTTAAATTGATGCAATAACACAAATCACCCACTCGAACGAGTGGGTGATTGTTAGTTTGGTAAGGTGATGGTTTCAATCATCTTCGGTTCGCCCTCAGAAAGGTCGACGAGTGGTTTGATCAACACCTCGACACGTCGGTTTTTAGAGCGACCTTCTTCTGTATCGTTCGTCGCGATCGGTTTAAACTCACCGTAACTCGCGAGCGTGAATTGAGCCGGGTTCAAGGCATCATTTGCCAAAAGGCCACGCATGAACGCGGTCGCACGTGCCGAACTGAGTTCCCAGTTTGACGGGAAACGTGCTGTATTGATTGGAATGTTATCCGTATGGCCGGAGACGACAATCTCTCGCTTGCCCGCCTTCTCTAAAATTTGACTGATGTTTTGTGCGACGTTACGAGCATCAGCATCGAGAGTCGCCTCTCCTAAGTTGAACAGGGCACGGTCTTGAATCGTCAAGACGAGACCACTTGAATTGATCGTCGCTTTGATTTGGCTTTCGAGACCGTTCTTTTTAATGTATTTGTTTACATCTTCTTTTAACTCGTCAAGTTGAGCCAATTCATACGTCCGTGGGTTGGCGGTCGTATTGGTTTTGTCTGTGCGACTGATGTCACTGTTTGAGGCAGTCGAAGCTTGAAAGACGCTGACGCCTCCAGAGAACACCTGGTTGAATGACTGTGACATTTTCTCAAGCTTTGTCTGGTCGATGTTACTCGATGCGAATAGTACGATGAAAAGCGCGAGCAACAGTGTCAACAAGTCGGCGTAAGGAATCAGCCAGCCTTCGGGAATATGTTCTTCATGATCATGCTTCTTTTTGCGCTTCATAGTCAGCTCGCTCCTTTGGAGACAAATACACAGACAGTTTATCTTCTAGCGTTTTTGGAGATTCACCACTTTGAATCGATAAAATCCCTTCAATCATCATTTCCTTGATGATGACTTCACTCTTCGAATACTGCTTCAGCTTGTTTGCAAACGGGAACCAAAGCACATATCCGGTGAAAATCCCGAAAAGTGTCGCGACGAAGGCCGCAGAAATGGCATGTCCGAGCTTTTCGATATCAGATAAGTCTTTTAAGGCAGCAATCAATCCGATAACGGCTCCGAGTACCCCAAGTGTCGGGGCATATGTTCCGGCTTGAGTGAAGATATCAGCGTTTGCTTTATGACGCTGTTCCATATTCTCGATGTCGCGTGACATGACTTCCGCAATATATTCGGAAGGTTGACCGTCGATGACCATCATCATGCCTTGGCGTAAAAATGGTTCTTCGACTTGTTCAAGTGCCGTTTCGAGGGAGAGGAGTCCCTCTTTTCGGGCTTGGGTCGACAAGTCGACGAATTGCGTGAGCAATCCGGACTTGCTTGGGAGTTCTTGTTTTTTGAACAAGATTTTAAACAGTTTTGGAACATTCTGAAGTTGTTCCTTCGATACAGCGATACTGACAGCCGCGGCTGTACCGACGAAAATGATAACCATTGCGGCAGGGTTGATCAGCGGCGCAACACCTGCTCCTTTTAATAGCATTCCACCGACGAGGGTGAGGAACCCGAGTATGAGTCCGACTAACGTAACGACATCCATGTCTTTGTTTTCCACCTTTCCGAAATAAATCAGGACAAAAAAAGCGAGAGACGCCACTCGTCTCCCGCAACATGCGTTCCCGATGATTAAGCGCCGTTTTCATCAATCAGCATTTGAATGCTGATATTTCGTTCTTCACGCTCTATATCGGTTAATACGTCGTATTTTTTTAACAATGCGTACAATTGATTCACGACTTCTTGCTCGAGTGACCAATTGAGTAACTCTTCTAGCTGAAAATAAAGGTGAGCGGGCATACATTGTGACTGGCGCTCCAACCTTCGTGAGACATCCTCTATCGAATGATCTACCGTACTAGGGTCCACGGTTTCATTCAACCTCCTCAACATTCTTAAAGTCTATCTCCCATAATACCAAAAAATCGAAGAAAGCGTTAGAGATACATTTTCTTGTTGGCATTTATAAAAGCGAGGAGTAACATGGGGCTTAGAATAATAGAAGTGAAGGGGATGTCGTGATGCGACATAGATTGTCAGCGCGTGAGTTGCGCTTGAAACGAATCGAGGTGCTTTACCGAGTCGTATTTGAAAAACCTGCGCGTTTTATCGCGGGAGGATTTTTACTGGCGATTTTTATTGGAGCCACTCTTTTATATATGCCATTTGCGCAAGAAGAATCGGTTTCTTGGATTGATTGTTTGTTTATCGCAACGTCTGCCGGAACGGTCACTGGACTATCGACAGTCGACATCGGCTCCTCGTTTACCCTGTTTGGTGAATTGGTCATTGTCGCCCTCATCCAAATCGGGGGTCTTGGATTTATGACAATCGCCTTGATGTTGTTAAGTGTACTAGGGAAGAAAATCGGATTAAAACAACGAATTTTGTTACAAGAATCATTGAATTTAGCCGGACCGGGGGGGACAGTTCGTCTCGTTCGGAACATCGTCTTCACGACAGTCATCGTGCAGTTTATCGGGATGTTGTTTTTGACGTTCGAGTTGTTTAGTACAGAGAACTATTCTTTTGGAACAGCACTTTATTACGGTTTCTTCCATGCAGTGTCTGCCTTTAATAATGCGGGATTCGCATTATTTCCAGACAGTCTCATGTCATTTGAGCAGAACACAGCCATCATTGTGACCATCGCCCTCATGATTATGATTGGAGGTCTTGGATTCACGACGATTGCCGATGCCACGGAAGTGAGAGGCTGGAAACGTCTCGCCCTCCATTCAAAAATCATGATTTTGTCACTCTTGGTCATCAATGGTGTCGCTTGGTTCGTCCTCATGATGTTTGAATGGGTATCGAACGAAGGGGTATTGTATGGTCGATCCCTCGGTGAGGCGTTACATGTGACGTTTTTCCAAGCCGTGACGACAAGGACGGCCGGCTTCAATTCCATTGACATCGCGACCATGGCTCCAGCCTCGATCGGTTTGATTTTGATTCTGATGTATATCGGGGCAGGAGCGGCTTCGACCGGGTCGGGGATCAAAGTGACGACGCTTGCCGTTATCTTTGCGGATATGTGGGCCTTCATCGCAGGTAAGAAAGAAACGGTCATCATGGAGCGGACGATTGATGCGTTTCAAATCAAAAAGGCATACGTCGTCGCCATCTCAAGTTTCTTGTTCATTATGATGATCACGACACTCGTCATTTTGTCGAACGGCCACATTCCGGCGACTGCCATTCTATTCGAGACGGTCTCGGCGTTTGGGACAGTAGGGTTATCGCTCGGCATCACAGCGGAATTGAATGATGCCGGGAAGGGGCTGATCATGTTCATGATGCTTCTCGGACGTGTCGGATCGTTGACCATTCTCTTTACCGTCGCACGTCAAGCCGACCGGAAGATTCGCTATCCGAAAGAGAAGATTTTGATTGGTTGAACATGTATTGTAGGCTGCATTCCTCATGAAGGAGTTGCAGCCTTTTTTGAGGTGTCGTAGTCAAGAGCAACACAGATTTTTGATGGTCTTCATCGTATGCAATAATTGGTATATAATGGGTTAGGGAATGAATCGATAAAGGAGGATTTGGACTTGTTATCTTGGCTCGGTATGACAAAAGGTGAGAAGACAGGGCGCCCGTTCTTCGGGGATGTGTCGAAACGAGCGGTAACGCTTGTGTTACTCTCCTCGTTGATGTTGATGTATGGTGTGAAGTCGCTATTGGTTTACCTGATTCCAACTGCATACTTGGAGGATGCGATCGTTGCGGTTCTTCCTGGTATCGTAGGGCTCCTTGTGGCATTGGTCTATATCCTCGTCCTCGAGCGTCTGCTTCACGATCAAGCGGTGTCTCGTAACGACGCGGATGAGATATAAACAAGTGTACGATGATTCATGGCGTATACTTGTTCATTTAATTTCAATCATAGTTGAAGCCCTGACGAATCAGGGCTTTTTGTGTGCCATATAATAATGGACAATCTCAGGGAGGTAATCCTGGAGGTCTGGACATACGATGCCCGTTCCGTCGAGTGCCCGTATCGTTTGTGTCGTGTCAAAGTGAACAGGATGTTTAAAGTACTCCAATAGTTCGTGAGGAACCTCGAGTCGCTTGGCACCATTCCAAGCAGTAAATGCCGCGTCGGCAACGGCATGAGGAACGGTTCCGCGAGGAGAACGCTGAAACATCGTCTCATGCAACATACGATATACCTCTCGTGCGCCATGTGGGAATGGGTCCGTCAAATGAAATGTCCGCTTCAGGCCGTTTGGAGAATGAGCTAGGAAAGCGGTCGCTTCTACTACATAATCGTACGGAACGAGGTTTACCTCAACATTCGCCCGCCCGATGTAAGGGAGTGGTCGCATCTGCTGGAGTTGTGTCATCAATTGTAAGACGAAATAGACACCGTCGAACTTTTTCGTTTCGCCCGTGCGACTATGTCCGATTACGATCCCAGGACGAATGACGGTGATTGGCATGCCACCCATTTCTCTTGAAACGAGTGCCTCTGCTTCATATTTAGTCGCCTCATAATGATTTTTAAACTGGACCCGATGCCATAATTCATTTTCATAAACCGTCCCACGGCGACGTCCGGCGATATAGGCGGTACTGAAGTACACATAACGCTTCAATTGTTTCGAGCGTTTGGCGAACGCGGTCACATGTTTGGTTCCGAGTATATTGACGCGATAACCGATGTCATAAGGAATACTCAAGTCATATGCGGCGGCGAGATGGAAAATGTAATGTACATCGCGTTCAATGACAGACCGCATAATCGGGTCGAGAATCACTTCGGGTAACGTGATGTCTGCTTCAACAAGGACGAGCTGGTGCGGTGCAAGCGACGTCGTTGACAGTAGCGTATCTCGTAGCTCTTCTGCATCACGTTGTTGGTTCGGAAGATGCAAGGCGTAGATGACTCCGATTTGATGCGGTAACGAAGCGAGGTGTTCAATTAATTTTCCTGCTAAAAAACCAGGGAACCCGGTAAAGGCGTAATTGTTCATGACGTTTCCTCCGCTAAATCTAATGTGAATGTGAAAGTCGATCCTTTTCCGACAGTCGATTCCACTTCGATGCTTCCACCATGTGATTCGATAATTTCTTTACAAATCGACAAACCAAGACCGGTTCCACCAATTTTACGTGTATCCGAATTATCGACCCGATAAAATTTTGTGAACAATTTTTCGAAGGCGTGCTCCGGAATCCCGATACCGAAATCACGAATGGATACATGCGCTTGATTGTGGTCTTGTCGGACCCGTACTTCGATTTCCTGTCTATTCGGGGAATACTTGATCGCATTTGAAATCAAGTTGACGAGAACTTGCTCGATGCGATCTCGGTCGGCAATGAGATGCAAGTCATCATCCGCATTATCGAAATGAATGGTATGATCACTCGTTTCGCGGAAGCGTTCAATCACTTCTAAGACAAGTTCATTCAAAGCGAAATGATCTTGTTTATATTCTTGGTGACCATCTTCCATGCGTTGGATGTCCAAAAAGTCGTTGAGTAGGGCGGTCAATCGTTTCGCTTCCCGCGACATCGTCTTCAAGAAGCGCTCTCGTTTTTCAGGCGTCAAATCTCGAGCGAGCATCAATTCAATATATCCCGATAATGAGGAAAGAGGAGTTCTTAGTTCATGTGAGACCGTGCTCACCAGTTCATTTTTAATCTGGTCCATCCGCTCTTCCTCGGTTCGGTTACGGAACACAAACAAGAATCCACTATCCATACCGATTTGTCGTTTTGTATCCATCGTCGTTCCATACATCTCATAGTATTCTTCATCTCGATCGTTTGGCTGTGGGATGGAGAAACGCATCGATACTTCACGCGCTGTCCCATCGAGAAGTTGATCCATCTTTCGTAGCATCTCGCTCCTGTCACGAGGACGGAACGTGGAGAGGAGCGGGATACGCTCCTGAATTTTGTTTGGAGCGATGCCCGGTAAGTCCATGAGTCGTCTTGCGTGGACGTTCATGAACAAGACACTCCCGTTCGATTCGGTCAAAACGAACGCTTCATTCGATGCTTGTAAGATTGACTGGATGATATCGCGCTGACGGGCGATGGCATTTTTTTCACGTTCGAGCATACGCTCTACTTTTTTACGGTCGCTGATATCACGCATGACCGCGACTCGTAACGTTTGCCCTTGATACGTCACTTCTTTCGGATACACTTCTAGTTCTAAGAACGTTCCATCTTGCCGACGACCAATCACTTCGTATGGCGTTTGAATGTGATTGCGAATGCGTCGCAACACATCGGCCCGGTACCCTTCCGCGATAAACTCGATAGTCTGGCGTCCCATCATTTGCTCTGCAGGGATTTTAAAGATGGATTCCGCCGCCTTGTTCGCATCGAGAATCATCCCATCTTCATGGAACAGAACGGCTTCGATGACCGATTCGGCAAACATGCGATAACGCTGTTCCTTATAACGGAGCTCACGTTTCAACTCAATCTCGGAACTCACATCAAATACGAAGAAAAAGAAGCCGATGAGTTGCTCTTGCTCATAAACGGGATGCATGAACAATTTGCCGATGAAATGTGTCCGATCTTTACATTGAAACTTCCATTCCCGGTCTCCTTTGTCGAGTGCGAGGCGCAACATTTGTTCGAACGATAGCAACCGTTCCGTCTCGTCTTGATAAGCAGAGCGCTTTTCACTTAATTCTCTCGATTCAAATAAAGCGAACGGTGTCATTTCGTAAAGCACTTCATGGGGCGCATAGCCAAACAGTTCCGTGGCCCCCTGATTGAAACGAGTAATCAACAGATTCGCATCCGTCATGATCATCGCCATGTCGAGTTCAGTATGCATCATCGCCTCAAAAGCGTTGTGTTGAATCGTCACGCGTGTATCATGGGGCAATGGCTCAATGGAGAGAATATATTGATTTTCCCACGGAATGGCGTGTACTCGCATCGTTGGCAGTTCATACATCCAAGGCAGTCCTTGTTCCATCCGACGAGACAATTCCATCGTAATCGGTGACTGATTGACCATATGGAAAAGGTTCGAACGTCTCTGTAGATTCTCAGGAAACTGCTCGAGAAACGGACGGTTTGCCTGAACGATTGTTCCATCTTTCTGTATTAACGCAACTCCGTAAGGTAATGCATGTAGTAACTCACTTTGGAGATTGGCATGATTCTCCATGAACAGTCATCCCTCCTTCGCGGTGTCAGACGAGCACATCTTCTATATCATTCGACAGATCCCCCTTTCATTTCCTGCCCTCAAAACGGTAAAGTGAGGGAGAGGAATTGGAAAGGAAAGATGAGCATGATTGGATTACTCATTGGGATCATTGGTGCCATATGTTTATGGTGGTTCGAGGCACCGCTTTGGAGCAGCGTACTGCTTCTCTTGCTTGGAATTGCGTGGTTTATATGGAGAGTAAGGCTGTCGACCATCGACCGCATTGATCGGATGGATGGTCGGGAGTTTGAACTATTTTTAGAGGAAGTGTTCACCGCGCTTGGATATACGGTCACGGTGACTCCGGCATCGCGTGACTTTGGAGCAGACTTGTTACTGGAGACACCGGATGGATGGTCGATTGCCGTTCAAGCAAAGCGTTATGAAAAGACGGTCGGACTCGAAGCGGTTCAACAAATTGCAGCGGCCGTTCCCTATTACCAAGCACACGAAGGCTGGGTCGTGACGAACTCGAATTTCACGGACAGCGCATACGAATTGGCGGCGCCAAATCAAGTTCGTCTGATTGCAAGAATGGAGCTTGAAGAACTCTTAAAAGAGGCGGGATATAAGCGATGAGAATAGGCTTGTTCACAAGTTCGACAGAATCCAAATGATGTCGAAAAAAAAGGGTTGTCTTTTTCTTTAAACGATGCAATAATCATCTTCGTCATATGAAATATGTAGTAGTTGAAACGAGATAAAAACTACACAGAGAAACGATTGGGGTTTTCAGTAATACCCGACCGTACACATACAAACAATCACGGTTGGAACGTGCTAGGAGGAAAAAGCGGTGCGCAAATTAATTTATGTAAAAGGTTGCGTCTTTACACAAGGTGAGGCGACCATTTATGACGAGACAAATGATGCGATCGGATCTGTTCACCGCGACGCGGAAGGCAGTGTCCAAGTGCACAATTTGTCTGGACGACAGATCGCTCATGGGAAATACATCCCAAACTGCCAAAAATGGGTCGTGATGAACCATGATGGACAGGCGATTGGTCAATTGAAAGACAAGTTCTCGTTATTCGGGAAAAAGTGTGAGTACAACGTCTATGAACGCGGACTCTTCACGATTCAATATGATGTGGAACGTCACAAGTTTAGCGTTCGCGACAAAGCAGGTAAACTTGTCGCGGAACTACGGAAACAAGAAGACGATACGTTCTGCTTAACGAAAGAAGCCGATCAGTTATCGATGTTCGAACTCCTTTCCGTCTTAAAGACGTTAACGGTAAAATCACGGATGCCGCTCGCAGCATCTGTCTCATAACGATGACGAGCACCGGTCTCTTGACCGGTGTTTTTTGATACGAAAAAACCGTCTCATCAAATGAAACGGTTCAAATAGTGCTTGGCCTCGAGTTCGAGTGTCGTCACCCGATGTGCGTATAGACAAAGCTTCAAGACGTGAATGATATTTGGATGTTCATAGTTCATCTTTTCGAGCGAACGCTTCGCCCGTGTATCGAGAAGGTCGATCGGGCTTGTTGACTTCGCATACTCCGCGTAAAGTCGATAAAAATCAATCGGTTTGATGAAGTCGTCTTCGTCCCGGTCAGGGTTGTTGAAGATGAGCGCCAATAAGGAACTCGTCTCTTCGAGGGAAAAAAGGTGTTTCAAGTCATCAAGGAGATAAATGATTGCCGCTTGATGCAAGGAATACTTTTTACCGATTCGTGGGACACCGATGATTTTACGAACTTCACGCTTCGTCCAGTTTTGAATCGTCGTCGCAGAGAGATGCTCTCCGGTCAGTGCGTTAGCGAGAGCGACGATTTGGTTAATCGATAAGCCGTTCTTTTCAATATGAAACAAGTGGATTTTTCGAAGCTCTTTTGGGAAATGTTCACGCACGTCTTCAGGGAAGAGGGCGATGGCTCGCTCGATTTCTCCGACCTGCATAAAATGAAGGCAATCTGCCAAAGTTTGAATTGAAGTTGCGTCGCGCATACGGCCACCCTTTCTATCGCCAACAGCGTACGTTGGCTATACAGTCATTTGACCTCATTCTACCAAATGTTTGAAAAGTAAGCTAGGATGGGCACTGATTAAGGTATAATGACGGTATCATACACACTCTATATATGAAGGTGGTCAAGCAATGAATGAATGGATTAGTTCGATTCTTTCCATTGTAGTCGTCCTCGTGTTTCTCGTAGGTCTCGAACAAGTCGGGAAGCGTCTAGGATGGACGGATGAAACGATTCGAAAAAGTGTACATATCGCAGTCGGACATTGGTCGTTATTGGCAGTTTGGTTAATGGATTCATGGTACGTCGCGGCAGTGCCGCTCATTTTCTTCACATTTGCGAATGCGGTCCTGTTATATAAAAGCCCGTCACCGGTACATCAAACGGAACGAAAATCATTCGGGACCGTATACTATCCGATTGCATTGCTCATTATCTTATACTTCTTCTTCGAGTCCGAGCCGATCGCATTTTTAGCCGGATCACTCGTGCTCGCCTGGGGGGATGGAATGGCTGCACTCATCGGACGCAAATATGGGACGGTCATCTATGATCTATATGGACAAAAGCGTTCTTTCCAAGGAAGCATTGCCATGTTTCTAAGCTCATATGCTGTCTTATTTTTATTGTTTTTGTGGAATGATGTCGTCCTTTGGCAAGTGGTAACATATGGGTTTATCATTTCCATCATCGCTACACTAACTGAAGCGATTTCATATCGAGATTGGGATAACTTTACAATTCCAATCATTGTTGCCATTGCGACATCACTATTGCTATAAACTAATTATGAATTTGTAAGAAAAACGTTGCTTGTCACGTCCAATAATCATTTGTATACTGTGATTCGTACTGAAACCATTCAGTGACGTGCTCGGAACGAATGAAGTGGGACCGAGACACTGATTAAATAGAACATAAAGGATTGAGTGAACGCATGAGCTTTTTACAGCAACTTCAAATGATCATTCCGGCCGAGCGCGTCCTTCAAGACGAGCCATTGTCGGCACACACGTATACAAAACTAGGGGGCAAAGCAGATTACTTCGTGGCTCCACACACGTACGAAGAAGTGCAGGCCGTCTTACAACTGGCCCACCAAGAAGCGATGCCGTTTATGATTCTTGGCTTCGGTTCAAACTTGATCGTCCGCGATGGCGGCATCCGTGGAATCGTTTTGAACTTGAATGAACTCAACTCGATTCGTCGGGAAGGGAATCAAATAATTGCCCAGGCAGGAACAGCGATTATCGACGTCTCACGTCAAGCACTGGCAGAGGGATTATCGGGCCTCGAGTTCGCATGTGGGATCCCTGGGACGGTCGGTGGTGCCGTCTACATGAACGCAGGTGCATACGGCGGAGAAACGAAAGACGTCATCACATCTGCGACGGTATTGACGCAGGATGGTCAAGTACTTCATTTATCTAAAGACGAACTCGATCTTGACTACCGAACGAGCCGTGTCTCAAAAGAGGGCTTGATCGTACTCGAGGCAACGTTCGAACTAGAACCGAAAAACTATGAATTGATCAAAGAAGTCATGGACGACTTGACGTATAAACGTGAATCGAAACAACCGCTTGAATATCCTTCGTGTGGTAGTGTGTTCAAACGTCCGCCTGGCTATTTTGCCGGCAAGTTGATTCAAGACTCTGGACTGCAAGGCAAACGCATCGGAGGAGCGGAAGTCTCGCTCAAGCATGCTGGGTTCATCGTCAATATCGATGAGGCGACGGCGACAGAGTACATTTCACTCATCCGTCACGTCCAGGCGACCGTTAAAGAGAAATTTGAAGTGGAATTAGAGCCGGAAGTGAAAATCATCGGGGAAGATATCGCCGTTGAGAACGCATAACGCATAATAAAAGAAGGAATCGGACGATGGTGTTCGGTTCCTTCTTTTTTTGATATAGAAAAAGACGATGAGAACGGGCATCTCATCGTCTTAAAGGTTAAGCTTGTGTTTGTTTTGAGACCGCCTCATGGGCAGGAACGAACGGATATTCCAAATCACGTGCAACCGCTTCATACGTGACCGTTCCATTGATGACGTTTAGGCCTTTGAGAAGTGCCTCGTTTTCAAGAAGTGCTGGGAATACGCCTTTTTGCGCACACTCGATGATATATGGCATCGTCGCGTTTGTCAGACCCATTGTCGAAGTGCGTGGCACGGCACCTGGCATGTTAGCGACGGCGTAGTGTTGCACGCCATAACGCTCATACGTTGGCGCATCATGCGTCGTGATATGATCGATCGTCTCACAAATCCCACCTTGGTCGATGGCGACGTCGACGATGACCGAACCAGGCGACATGCGCTGTACCATTTCTTCCGTGACGAGTTTCGGTGCTTTTGCTCCTGGGATGAGCACGGCACCAATCACAAGGTCACTCTCAGCCACTTGTTTCGCAATGTTATATTTATTTGAGATCAACGTATTGATTGTGTTTCCGAACAAGTCGTCGATTTGACGAAGACGAGCCGGGCTAATATCCATCAACGTCACGCTCGCCCCAAGACCAATTGCGATTCGAGCTGCATTCGTTCCAACGACACCGCCTCCGATGACCGTAACGTTCGCACGAGGCACGCCTGGGAGACCAGACATCAAGATTCCTTTTCCACCATGTGGTTTTTCAAGGATTTGAGCTCCGATTTGCGCAGCCATACGTCCTGCCACTTCACTCATCGGTGTGAGGAGTGGTAACGTGCGATCCACTTCTACTGTCTCGTAGGCGATGGCTGTAATCCCAGAATCGACGAGCGCTTTCGTTAATTCTGGCTCTGCCGCAAGGTGTAAATAGGTGAAGAGCGTCAAGTCAGGACGGAAGTATTGATACTCAGACGGCTGTGGTTCTTTTACTTTGAGAGCGAGTTCGACGCCTTCCCAAACTTCTTTCGCCGTTTCAAGAATCGTTGCACCGGCATCAATATATTCCATATTCGTGAATCCGCTACCGAGACCGGCATTCGTTTCGACGAATACATCATGACCAAGCTCCGTTAACATAAATGCACCCATCGGTGTTAAGGCCACCCGATTTTCATTGTTTTTAATCTCTTTTAATACCCCGATTTTCATGGAACATTCCCCTTTCATTCCGTTGACACAATTTGTTCACACCCCTAGTATAGACCCATTTGAAAACGCTGTCTTTAGCATGGATTCTAAAAACGAAGACGCTCAATTTGTGAAAAATCACAAAGTGAGCGTCTAGTCTTCTAATCGATATTGACCAGCCTTAATGGCTAAATAAATCATGGATCTTTCTGGTAAGGAAACTTGTGTGATATTCGTCAACTCTTCGATGCGGCGAATCCGGTACAGAACGGTATTCGGATGAATATGAAGATGAGCGGCGACTCGTTTGACGTTCCCATCAAAATAAAAATACCATTCGAGCGTCTTCACGAGTTCGGTCTGATGGGATGAATCATAATGCTGCAACCGTTCGACTGTCGGGTGGGTCTCCAGTCGGAGTCCGATACGTCGAGCGAGTTCCGGGACGAGTTGATAAATGCCGATCTGCTCGAAGGCACGGGAAGTCGATAGTTCGAGCGGGAACTTGCGACGCAGCGTGGTAACCCGTCGCGCTTCTTCGGCTGCGGCATATAACATGTCACTTTCGAAAAAACGTCGGCTGATGCCAAGACGTGGTTCGGATTCGCTGAACTTGTCTTGAAGCAATTGTTCGAACCGTTCCGCCCAGGCTATGAGTACAGTCTCTTCATCGGAGAGTTCAGACTTCATATAATGCCAGACGAGTAGCTGCTGACCGTCGATGGCATGTAAAACGACTTCAATTGACTCTTGCGTCGCAAGCACATAGTGAAGGCGTTCCGCAAGTTGAGGGGTGATCGGTTGAGCACATTCGATGACCGTCAACCGACTGGCGACGGCAATCGGAGCAAGTTCGTTCAATCGTTCGCGATTCGCATCCGTCAGGGTCGGGGAAGCGAGGACATCTAATAAGAAGCGTTCGAGCTCGGCGCTGATTCGTCGCTCGTGCATCGCGATGGTCATAAGCAGCTTTTTGGCGATGGTCGCCCCTTCTTGCAAGATGGCTAATTCTTGAGTACTGAACGGATTTGTCCGAGCTAAGCTCCAAATATAGCCGAGTACTTCATCATGTTGTTTGATGACGATTGCGGCGCGTTCCCCAAGACCGACGGCGAGACGGGCCGGGATGACGACCGGTTCATTTTGGTCGATGACTTCTTGTAAAATACCACTCTCCCATAGGTCTTCGATGACAGCTTCTGGGACACGACGCCCGATGATGGTCGCAATCCTGGCCGGGTCGGTCGAATCCGGATGTGTACTATAGGCGAGCAACTGGTGGTGGCGATTCTCAATCGTGATCGGTGCTCGAATCGCTTGACCAATCGCTTCGGCGAGTGTATCGAGAGACTCATAAGATTTCTGCAAAAAAGGCATGTCGATTCCTCCTCTCTCTTGAGTATACCGTCTTCTTTGTGAAACTTCACAAAAAGAATCAAGAGTGTGAGAAATGACATACCTTCTGCGATTACATTGGGAAAAACAGTCCGACGACGAGACCGAGTAACGCTCCGACAATGACTTGGAACGGCGTATGGCCGACGAGTTCATTCAAGAGTGGGGTCTCATGTTTAATTCCTTTGAAATAATCGTTCAAGAGCCGTGCTTGGAAACCGACCGCCTGCCGAACTCCGGTCGCATCATACATGACGATAGTGGCAAAGACGACAGCGAGAGCGAATAGACTCGAGTCAATGCCTTCCATTCGCCCAATCGCGGTAGCGAGTGCGACGACGGTAGACGAGTGCGAACTTGGCATGCCTCCTGAAGCGAACATGATTTCAATTTCAAAATCTCTTGTTTTAATGAGTTCAGTTACGAGCTTAGCCGCTTGGGCGATAAACCAAGCGAGAATCGCAGCGAGTAAAGGTTCGTTAAACATGCGTGCATTCACTTCCTGTCTGACATAGTATCTTCACTATACCCGAAAGAGGCGCAAGCTAGACGTTAAGATTTCGTCAAAAAAAGATGTCTTGGACACGTTCTCCAAGACATCTTCTGGTCGATTTTTGTTACCCGACTACTCCTTCAGTCTCCTGAAGTTTCTCTGCAATGTTATCGATGATATAACGGTTGCGTGGGTGTTCTTGACACTCCTTCGAGCATGAACGCATTTGTTTCGGTTCACACTCTTCACAACAGAAATGCTGTGCATTGCACTCCGGGTTGGCACAATTAACGTAACGAACCGTCTCTGTCCCACAGTGCATACAGTGTGAGACGACAGATGGGTTCACGGAGTTAACCGGGACATTGATCCGCTCGTCAAAGACATAGAGCTCGCCTTCCCAGTCCTCTCCTTTTGTCGCTTCATCTTTACCATACATTGCGACGCCACCTTTTAGGTGGAAGATGTTGTCGTGACCTTGGTCACGCATATATGCTGTAAATTTCTCGCAACGGACGCCACCGGTACAGTACGTGAGAAGTGTTTTCCCTTCGTAGAGGTCCTTGTTCTCTTCGAGCCATTCCGGCATGTAACGTGAAGCCTCTACATCGATTTTGATCGCATTTTTAAAGTGACCAAGTTCGTACTCGTAGTTGTTACGAACGTCGAGGATGACGACATCATCACGATTCATCATCTCTTTCCATTCTGCTGGTTCGAGGTATGCACCGTGTTGTTTCGGTACATCAAACTCGCCATCAAAGCGCCACGTCACGAGCTCTTTCTTGTGACGGACAAAAATTTTCTTGAAGGCATGCTCTTCGACTTCATCGATTTTGAACTCGATATCGCTGAAGAGAGGGTTTGCTTTCAAGTCATTCATGTACTGCTCGGTTTGCTCCCAAGTACCAGAGCACGTCCCGTTGATTCCTTCGGAGGAAATCAAGATGCGTCCTTTGATGCCGAGGTCCTTACAATACTTCAAATGTTCTTGCGTGAGTGTTTCTGGGTCTTCGATGTTGACGTACTTATAGTACAGCAAGACCCGCATTGGTTTTGTTTCCATGTTGTGTTGCTCCCCTGTGTTCAGTTTTTTGCAGGAAAACGAACGTTGGGTTGTGTCGTTCGACGAATAGACTTGCCTGCAACCACAAGTCCATTATTATATGATAAATATCACGACGGATTTTCGCAAATGGTTTTTAATTTTTTTTGACGAATGCAGGGAGATGCGTCTTGTAAATCGAATTCGGGTAATAGAGTAGTAACGAAAGTTGAAGGTGGAACGACTATGCTTAATTCTCTCCAACAGTACATCATCCAATTGATTGAATGGCTTCAAGGTTTGCCTGGTGGTCCATGGGCTGGACTCGGTGCACCGTTTTTAGAAGCGATTTTTCCATTTTTACCACTCGTCTTAATCATCTCTGCCAATGCAGCGACATACGGCTTTCTGTTAGGCGTTCTCTTATCCTGGATCGGGAACCTTCTTGGAACCATCGTCGTTTTTGCGGCTGTCCGTTACGTTTTCCGCAAACCGATGACGCGCTGGCTCGAAAAACATAAGGCGGCGGTCTATTGGTTGGAACGAATCAATCATATGAGTCCGATCTCGCTCGGATTCTTATATTCTCTCCCGTTCATCCCGGTCAGTTTGATCACGTATTTATTGGCGCTCATTCAGATGCCGCTCCGTACGTTCATCATGGCGGCAGGATTCGGGAAACTGCTCGTCGTCGTGATTTTCTCTGTCATCGGGGACCAGTGGGAAGAATTTATCCAAAGTCCATTTCGTTTATCGATGCTCGGTCTACTTTTGGTCGCATTATGGGCCATCAGCCGGGGGCTAGAAGAAGTGCTCAAACGACGCGCTTTCAAGAAACGGAACGAGCAGTTGAAACAAGAGATGGTCACGAAACGACAAACACCCCTTTGAACAAGGGGTGTTTTCACTTATGACTGTTTTTTAAAACGTGGGAAATTGAATGCGATGGCGATTCCTCCACAAATAAAGAGTAGGAACGGATAGAACATGAACGGGACGAGGTCCGGCGATGCGGTCTTCGTCAATTCTGCAGCGATGAGTAATTGAGCTCCGTACGGAAGAATCCCTTGTACCCCACATGAGAAGATGTCGAGTACGCTTGCTGATTTCTTCCGTTCGATGTCATACTCGTCCGCGATGTTCGCTGCAAGTGGACCGGCTACGAGAATGGAAATCGTATTGTTCGCCGTCGCTACGTTTGTCGCACTGACAAGTCCGGCGATGCTCCATTCGGCACCGGCACGTTTTTGAATACGAGATGTCAACGCGTCACGTAAATACGTGAGTCCGCCGTTGTGTGAGATGAGACCGACGAGTCCACCCATGAGTAATGTCAGGAATGAAATTTCGGCCATGCCAATCATCCCGTCCGCAATAGCTGTCACAAACGCCGTGACGGATAGGCTTCCATCTAGAAGACCGATGATGCCGGTGAGCGTGATGCCACCTAACAGAACCAAAATGACGTTTAATCCTGTCAATGCGAGTCCGATGACGGCAAGATACGGAATCAGTTTGTACCATTCGAATGCGGCGACATCGACCGTTGACTCCCCATTTGACAAGACGGCGAGTAAAACCGTCGTGATGATGGCGGCCGGTAACACGATCCAGAAGTTCGTGCGGAATTTATCACGCATGTTCGTTCGTTGCGTCCGGACGGCAGCGATGGTCGTGTCTGAGATGAACGAGAGATTGTCCCCGAACATCGCCCCTCCGACAACGGCTGCGGCAGCGATGGCGACATTGACGCCACTCTCTTCATGGATACCGAGGGCGATCGGTGCAAGTGCCGCAATTGTACCCGTCGACGTTCCCATCGCCATTGAAATGAAGGCGGCGATGACGAAGAGTCCGCTCAAGAGAAGCGAAGGTGGTAATAGAGTCAAGGCGGCGTTGACCGTTGCATCGATTGCCCCGATGGCTTCCGCTACCGTTGAAAAGGCGCCAGCCAGTAAGAAAATGAAAATCATGATGATGATGCCCGGATTGCCGGCTCCTTGCGCGATGCGCTCGACGGTTTGGGTGGCACTTCCTTTTGTCATGAATGCCGCAACCATCAAGGCGATGATGGCCGCGACGAGTACCGGAAACTTATAAAAGTCTCCGTAATAGACACCCGCCCCGATGAAGAAGAGTAAGAAGACGAGTAACGGCAAGAGTGCCCATTTGTTTGCTGTTGGTTGTTCCAAAATAATCACCTCACTAAAAAATAAAAAGGACCCTTTTCTGAGAAAAAGGTCCTTCGTGCGAAATACCCTTTTCATCTTTCGAGCAATACGCCCGCTGGA
Source organism: Exiguobacterium sp. 8H (assembly GCF_902506255.1). GTDB lineage: Bacteria > Bacillota > Bacilli > Exiguobacteriales > Exiguobacteriaceae > Exiguobacterium > Exiguobacterium profundum. The sequence goes on from NZ_LR733429.1 coordinate 2,453,353, forward strand.
TTTGGCACAGGTTCCCCGCTGCCGAGACTTCTCAGGGCCAGTCCCTCCGTCTCTCTCGATAAAAAGTGAATCTATCCAATTAGTAAACACGTTCCCTAACGTACCTGTTTCAAGTCCGCTTGTCAACTTAAAAACTCCCCAATTCGATGTGAGAAAGGGGAGTTTACGTCGTTAAATTGTTGAAGTGCGCCACACGGTTACGTCCCGCGTATTTCCCACCGACATATAGCGCACGGTCCGCGTTTCGAATCGTATCGTCTAATCGCTTATTTCCAAACGCATCGATTGTATCGATCCCGATGGACGCAGTCACAGAAATCTCATGATGATCGACAAGGAACGGTTTCGCTTCGATTTGCTGGCGAATTCTTTCTGCAATGTCAACGGCTTGAGACATGTCACAATGATTGAGAAGCAAGATAAACTCTTCCCCACCATAACGGGCGGCAAAGTCATCAGCGCGAAGGGCTTGCCGGATACGTCGACCAAATTCCTGCAACACTTGGTCACCGACTTGATGGCCATACGTATCATTGATTTTTTTAAAGAAATCGATGTCGAGCATGGCGACCGAGATCGGATACATCGAGATGTCGGATATTTGTTGAATCCCGTATTCGTAGAAGGCGCGGGCATTGGCGAGGAGAGTCAAACTATCCGTCCGGCTCTCGGTATACAGACGATCTCGTTCATGACAGCGGCTGATGGTCCGGTTGAACGACTTGAGCAACTTGAGGATTTCTTGTTGGATAATCTTCGGATACCCATATACAGGTTCTCCTGTCATCACGATCCATGTTCGGATTCCCTCGATCTCTTCCGAACGAATTGAGACGAAGCTATGGTAGTCGTCATGGAAAGCGTCAGACAATGAAGCATCCCACTCAAATCGCATCTCGTAGTCAAGGACAGGCTCGACAGGTTGACTGATATCCAGTAGCGCAAATACGATAGGGCGATCAATCGGTTGACGTGTCTTCAAGTCGAAATAGAGTGTGCGATTGAATAGCTTGAACTCGATATATCCTTCATCGTAATGGTTCAATTGTTCGCACTGACTTAAAAAGACTTCAATGGCTTGCGCTTCGCTCTGAGACAAAGAGACGGCTTCTTTCGCTTCGTCGTACTGTTCAATCAGAGATTTATACGCATCCTGTCGTCCCTTTTGAATGAGGAGTCGTTTGATGAAGAAGGTCAGCGCTGCCGCGATACTGCTCACGACAAGTAAATTCGTCTCTCGGAAAAATGCTGCGGCTAAGATGAAAATCAAACTGACGACGTATGTGTAGAAGGCGATCTTCAAAAAGTCACTCAACCCGATATCAACGCGGAACCACCATCTCACCTGGTATTTTTGAAATACGGTGTTTAAGAAGATGGCAAGAAATAACCCGGCAAGCGGAATGAATGATTCTTTCGAATAGAAATCGATCCCAGTCTCCCCACCGAGGGCGAGATAGACGGTAGCGGGAATGACAATTTCTAAGTATGCCGTAATGGCGTTCCACGGATAGGTGAAGCGAAAACGGCGTATGGCGACTTTTGGTCTCAAATTGGCGAATTGAAAGACGAATAATCCAATCTGGTTGACGATGAGTGCTGTTTCAAATCCAAAGAATAGAAAAAGAATTAATACGATACTCTCAGAGAATGTGAAGTACACACCTTTGACTTCGATTGAATCGAGTTGAAAGATGATGACGAGTAATGAGATTAAAATAAAGGACAACGGATCAATGGTCGGGGCGTGCAGCACATCCAATGCAAATAATCCGATGGTGAAGCAGAACAAAACACTCCATATACTCCAACCGAGCATGGACATCTTGCGAAAGTGGTTCATGTGTTCCCTCCTAGCATGGGACATTTCAAGATATAATAGTAAAGATTCGTCATGATTTCGTGCGAGTCCTGCCTTTCTTTTATCATGCTTGAATTCTAGCATTGAGTATACAGGGAATATCCTCTATAATGAAGTTGCTTTTCAACCGCATAGACGAAAGTCGATGAAAAAGAGAGTAACGATGGTTTAGTCAACAAAGCGACCTGGGGATTGGTGAGAGCCTGGGCTGACAAACGTCGCGAAACGCACTTTTGAGATGCTATCCGAAACGAGAGTAGGCATAGCCGGAGGGAACCGTTATCACCATAAAGCGGTCTGCATCATGCAGGCAAGAAGAGTGGTACCGCGGGAATTCCCGTCTCTTTGCATCTATGCAAAGGGCGTTTTTTTTATGAGTTGTTATTGAAGAAGGAGGACATACAGATGAGTTATGAACGCAAATATGCAGAAGCACTATCCCGTGTCATCGGTGAAGAACTCACGATTGACCAAATTGAAGCATTGATTGAGAAGCCAAAACACGAGGCGCACGGTGATCTCGCGTTCCCGTGTTTCCAATTGGCGAAAGCTTACCGAAAAGCACCTGTCATGATTGCGACAGATATCGCAAATGAATTGGACGATGAATTGTTCACGAAAGTGGAGGCGGCGGGACCTTACGTCAACGTCTTCTTGAGCCGTGATGTTGTATCAAAAGAAATCATCAACACCGTGCTTGAGGAAAAATCGGAATATGCGACACACGAAGCACGCAATGAAACGATTGTGACGGACTTCTCGTCACCAAACATTGCGAAGCCGTTCTCGATGGGTCACTTGCGTTCGACGGTGATTGGGAATGCGATCAACCAAATCGCACGTAAAAACGGATATGACGTCGTCGGCGTCAACCACCTTGGGGACTGGGGCACTCAGTTCGGGAAATTGATGGTCGCCTACAAGAAGTGGGGCGATGAGGAAGCGGTACGCGCCAATCCAATCGCAGAACTCTTGAAATTATACGTCCATTTCCACGAAGAGGCGAAGACACAACCAGAACTCGAAGACGAAGGCCGTGCTTGGTTCAAAAAGCTTGAAGATGGTGATGCGGAAGCGACAGAGCTTTGGCAGTGGTTCCGTGACGAGTCGCTCAAAGAGTTCCAGAAAGTATATGACCTTCTTGGAGTGAAATTCGAAAGCTTCAACGGGGAAGCGTTCTATAACGATAAAATGGGACGCGTCGTCGAGATGCTAGAAGCGAAAAACCTCTTAGTGGAAAGTGAAGGGGCGATGGTCGTCTCGCTCGAAGAGGAGAACTTGCCACCTTGCTTGATCAAGAAAAAAGATGGCGCGACGTTGTACGCGACACGTGATTTGGCAGCGGCAATCTATCGTTACGAGACGTACAACTTCGTTCAAGCGAACTATGTCGTCGGTGGCGAACAGGCGCTCCATTTCAAACAACTCTTCTCGGTCCTTCGTAAGCTTGGATATGACTTTGTTGATGGCATGCATCACGTGCCGTTCGGCTTGATCTTGCAAGAAGGGAAGAAGATGTCGACACGTAAAGGGCGCATCGTTCTTCTTGAGGAAGTCTTGAAAGAGGCAATCGAGAAAGCGCAGGCGAACATCGAGCAGAAGAACCCGGATCTTGCGAACGCACAAGACGTTGCCCGCATGGTCGGTGTCGGCGCTGTCGTCTTCCACGATTTGAAAAACGAACGCATCAACAACATCGAGTTCGATCTCGACAGCATGCTCAAGTTCGAAGGAGAGACAGGACCTTACGTTCAATACACGAACGCTCGTGCGAACTCACTCCTTCGTAAAGGAAACTATGACGGCTCACCATTCACTGGTGCAGACGATGACTACTCATGGGGTGTCGTCACGATGCTCAATGCGTTCCCACACGTCATCACGCGTGCGCATGAACGCCGCGAACCATCAATCATCAGCCGCTATGTACTCGACCTCGCGCAAGCGTTCAACAAGTACTACGGTCACGTCCGCGTCCTAGAAGAAGATGCGAGCAAACAATCGCGTCTCGCTCTCGTCAAGACAGTGACGCTCGTATTGACAGAAGGGCTCCGTTTACTCGGTGTCGAAGCTCCGGAAGAAATGTAAGACAGACGAAAGGACCTCAAAAAAATTGAGGTCCTTTTTTGTATTCATGCTTTCATCCGCGTGACCGTTCGGGCTTCCGTGTCATATAGACACCATTCCCGATCGAAGATGACGGCGCCGACGTTAATGACATATCGTTTTTTCTTCAAATGGAACGGTGTCCCGAGTTCCCACGGCAGAGAGGTTCCCTTTCGGTAAATCCCGGGGATGTGACTGTGTCCGATGAAGACGAGTGGGTATTTTCCTTTCTCGACCATCGGTTCCCAGTCTTTATTCCACTTCACTTGATGTCCATGTAAAAAGCGTGCTTCCTCGAGAGTCGTCTGTTCCGGCAATAACGAAATCCGTGTTTTCACAGGATGGTCGATTACGAGCACCTCGTCGATTCGCTCTTCCTGATTGCCTCGTAGACTCGGGAATGTGAGTAACGCTTCATAATTTGGGTCGTACGTCACGACGTCTTCCACATGATGAAAGCGCTCGTGACGTCGTTTTTTGCCAACATGGCATTCGTAGAGGTCCCCGAGACAGAGAATATGCTCGGTTTCGCGACGAACGTCATCCAGGACGGCCTTTAAATCATCAAACGAACCGTGCGGGTCACTGATGATGGCGAGTTTCATCGGAAGTTCGTAAATTGGGCATCGACGGACAATTCAAGTTCACGTACGAGTTGCATGACGGCCTGGAGATCGTCACGCGACTTACCTGTCACGCGAATTTGGTCGTCCTGGATTTGCGATTTGACTTTTAGTTTTGATTCCTTGATGGCGTTGTTGATTTTCTTCGCGTCGTCTTTGTCGATGCCGCTTTTCAATTTCACACGTTGGCGAACCGTGCCGCCGAGTGCGTTCTCTACTTTTTGATAGTCGAGGTTTTTCGTCGGGACACCGCGTTTGATCAATTTCGTGATCAAGACGTCTTTTAATTGCTCGAGTTTATAGTCGTCATCCGAGATGAGGACGAGGTCGCCACTGTCGAGGGACATCTCACTCTTTGACCCTTTGAAGTCATAACGGTTCAAAATTTCCTTTTCCGCAATTTGGATTGCGTTCTTTACTTCTTCAAGATTCATTTCTGACACGATATCGAAAGAATTGTCTTTTGCCATGTTTCATCCATCCTTTGTGTGGTTTTGTTATAATGATAGCAGATTTGAAGCAGTGAAGGAGTGAAGAGATGGAACGTACAATGGATCAACACACACATGCAGACTTAGATCACGTTGCCTATCACGGGAAAGACCTAGGGGTGACGTTCAAAGGGGAACAGATTCGACTACGAGTTTGGTCTCCGGTAGCGGAACAGATGTCGGTCAAGTTGTATCGAACAGCCCGTGCCCGTAAGTTTGAACGACTCGAGCTCGAGCCGGCTGAGAAGGGGACGTGGGTGATCGAACTCGACCGTGCCTTATTCGAAGGTCAATTTTATGTATTTGAAGCGCTGATTGATGGGAAAAAAGTAGAGTCGCTCGATCCGTATGCGAAAGTCGTCGGAGTGAATGGGAAACGAGGATGTCTGCTCGATCCGGCATCTTTGAACCCGGACCATTGGATCAAAGAACGTCCGCTATTCAATTCTTCACAAGAGGCGGTCATCTATGAGGCGCACGTCCGTGATTTGACGAGTCACCCAGAGAGTGGGGCGACGCACCGTGGGAAGTTCTTAGGGATGACCGAGACGGGTACGACGACCACGAGCGGTTACCCGACCGGACTCGATTATATTACCTCGCTTGGAATCACTCATCTCCAATTAATGCCGTTCTTTGACTACGGCTCGGTGAATGAGTCACGTGAAGGGGAAGACAATTATAACTGGGGTTACGATCCGGTTCATTACTTTGCGGTCGAAGGATCTTACGCCTCGTCGGCAGATGACCCGGCGACGCGAATTGTCGAATTGAAGGCACTGATTCAAGCGCTCCACGATCGAGGCATCCGGGTCATCATGGACGTTGTCTTCAACCACACGTATGATGCGTTGACAACACCGCTCGGGCAATTCGTCCCGGACTATTACTATCGCTTAAACGAAGACGGAACACTCGCGGATGGTTCGGCATGTGGGAATGACACGGCATCCGAGCGTGCGATGATGCGTAAGCTCATGGTCGAGTGTGTCACGTACTGGGCGAAAGAATTCATGATTGATGGGTTCCGCTTCGATTTGATGGGACTCCATGACGTCAAAACGATGAACCAGATTCGGAAAGCGCTCGACCGCGTCGACCCATCGATTCTTGTCATCGGGGAAGGGTGGGATTTGGATACACCGCTCCCGGTTCGTAAAAAAGCGAATCAGCATAATGCGCATAAGATGCCACGCATCGCCCAATTCAATGATGGGATTCGAGACGGTGTCCGAGGAGACGTCTTCATCGAAGACTTACCGGGCTGGGTGAGTGGAAACACGGATATGACAGCAGATGTGAAACGAGGGATTGCTGGTGGCATCACGAGCCAAAGTTTCGCTGATGAGCCGAACCAGGTCGTCAACTATGTAGAATGTCATGACAATTTGACGCTTTGGGACAAGTTATCCGTGACGAATCCGGAAGATGACGAGACGACACGTCGCCGTCGCCACCGTTTGGCGACGTCGATTGTGCTCCTAAGTCAAGGGATTCCATTCCTTCACAGTGGACAGGAATTTTTCCGGACAAAAGACGGGGATGAGAATAGCTTCAATTCAGGCGAAGTCATCAACCGTATGGACTGGAACCGGGCGGAGCAAGAAGCGCCAAGTGTGGAATATGTGAAAGGCCTCTTGCGTCTGCGTAAGCAATATCCGCTCTTCCGACTCGAGAACACGGAACAGATTCGCAAACACTTGCGTTTCTTTGATGAAGCAGAGGGTGTGATTGCCTTTGAATTGAGCCGTCATGTGGAAGGATATGTAGAACGACATATCGTCTACCACAACGCACTCGAGGAGGCGGTTGAGGTCAAACTTCCATCTGGCAAGTTCGAGGTGAACGTGGAGGACCATACCGTTAATCTGACGGCGCCACGTCAAGTCGAGGACCGTCATATGACGGTCGCTCCACTCTCTACACTAGTCGTAACCGAACGTCGCCCAGATTACAGCAAGTACGCTGTTGCCGGTGGTGCGGCCCTCGCTGTAATCGGTGGTCTCTGGTATGTATCGAGAAAGCGGAAACGCAAAGAGCAGTAACCAAAAAGGAGACGTTAATCCGTCTCCTTTGGTGTGTCTTCCTCTGTTTGAGATGCCTCGAGTTGCATCATTTTTTGAACGAGGATGTGTTTTGGCATATGCATCAGTTCCTCGAGGGGGACGTTTAATTTTTTTGCGAGTTCAACTGCGGTCTCTGGTGATAGTTGTAATGGACGCATGGAAGGTCTCCTTTCTAAACGATATGTCTTTACCGTCAGTATACAGGAAAATCGAAAATGTGTTGAATGAACACATTCAAAATCGAATTTCGTTTCGGTCGTTGCTAAGCTGAAACTAGGAAGTGATCAAATGTACAAACAAACAGCAGACTTTCAATTTCATCAAACGATCGAATGGCTAGAACGTGTAGGTGAAGGTTGGATGTTGTACTTGGCGCAAACTGGATTTTTGTTCTTTGACGAGTCGTCTCAAATTCGCTGGGAGATCGACTGGAAATGGACACCATGCGCCCTATATGTGGAGCCGAATGCAAGACGTGCCGTGGCATGGTTCCAGGAAAAAGGACTTTACGGAGTCATTGATTTACAACGAGGACAGATGGAGACGCATGCGATCCCTCAACGATTCAACGGAGACTGGTTTAGCAATTTGCACTATTGGCAAGGCGATGACATCTTCTTATATTCAGCCGAATCGGATGTCGTAGCCTTGAACCTCCATGATCATACGTTTCGATATAGCCGCTATGAAGAAGTCCCTGTCTTTGGGAACATCATCGAGCTAGCGTATCAAGGGACGTATGATTTTGAACGATTCACACCTGAAACGTGTGTGACATTGTTCGATGAACGAACTCATCATTTTTTAGTTGAAAATGTGAAGACGAAAGAAACCTGGCGCATTCCATACGAAGGAAACCGCGACACGGTCATTCTCGATCAAGTGGGAGAAACGACGGCGATCACATCGACAGAGTCGTTCCAACTGTTTCATCGAGAGGAAGAATTATTTTGCTCAAGCGTGTGTGCAGACACCCAATTATTGAAGGTAATGCTGTTAGATGAACGAGGGGATCGACTCGTCGTCTTGTCCGCACCACCTCGATTTTGTCATAGCTGGCTTCAAGTCTTTGAACGACAAGAGTCCTGAACCGAACTTAGGTTCAGGAATTTTTTGTGAAGTGATGATGAATGAATCGAGAAACGGGAAGTAGATGGATAGACAGGGAGGAGTGACATCAATGGAATGGTTAGGTAGGCAGTTGGTTCGTTTTCGGTATGGCGTATTACTCATATGGGCGATTTTACTCGCGGGTTCAGTTTATTTCGGGCTACAGCTCCCGGGTGAGTTGAGAGGAAACGGATTTGCCATTCAAGACGGACGTTTCCAACAGGTAGAAGATCAGTTGAATGAACGATTTGATCGAGCAGGTGCTTCAATGATCGTCTTATTTGAAGGAGGAAATCTGGAGGCGGTCATGGACGAACAACAAGACCGTTTTGGGGAAATTTCATCAATTGATGGCGTGATTACCCCGGCGGAGAATCCGGACGCGCGTTCAGGGGACGTATCCTATTTCGTGCTGGAATTCGAAGATTATGATGCGGCGGAATCCTCGATCGATGCCGTCCGAGACGCGCTCATCGTTGATACGGATACCGAAGTCCGCTTGACGGGAGAACCGGTCTTTGCGGATGACTTAAACGAAGCTTCGAAAAATGACTTGATTCGAGCGGAGTTGATTGGGATTCCGGTCGCGCTTCTCGTGTTGTTGCTTGTTTTCGGCACACCGCTCGCCGCGCTCATGCCGTTACTCGTCGGGTTGATTACCTTTATTGTCGCAGCGGGATCGCTATTCTTTTTTGCACAAAACATGGAATTATCTATCTTTGTTCTCAATGCCGTCGCCATGATTGCGATTGCGCTTGGGATTGATTTTTCACTGTTACTCGTCAATCGGTATCGGGAAGAGTTAACGCGCGGGCAATCGAGAGAAGAGGCGATTGTCCGGACGGTAGCGACGGCGGGACGCTCGATTCTCTTTTCAGGTCTATGTGTCTTTGTCGGATTAGCCGGACTCCTATTTATTCAAGTAGATGTCTTTCAGGCGGTCGCGCTCGGTGCCCTCATTGCCGTCGCGGGGGCCGTGCTATCTGCACTGACCTTGTTGCCGTCGTCGCTTTACTTAGTCGGTGACGCCTTGAATAAAGGACGAATCATCAAGACAGATGAGACGAAATCTGAAAAGCGCTGGCAAAAACTTGCTCGCTTCGTGATGAGACGTCCGGTGACGATGACGCTCATTGCTTTGTTGATCCTGCTCCCGAGTCTTTGGTTCGTGCGCGACCTAGAGTTGAACATTCCGGACGCCGATGCGCTCCCTACCTCATATGAATCACGAGCGGCACTCGAACGATGGGACGATGTGTTTGGGGATAACTCGACCGATGCGGTCCTTCTGTTTGAAGCGAACGATTTGACCGATCCGATGATTTTAGAGGAATTGACGAGTCTCACAGATGAGTTAAACGAGGTCGATATTGTCGATAATGTCTCGACTTTCTTAACGACATCCGGATTGACGCCTGAGACGTTTACGCAACTCGCCGAAGCGGCGCCAGAACAACTCGCCCCACTTGAGCGACTTGTGACCCTTGATGAGAATACAGATTTGGCGCTCGTGAATGTCAGCTTCGATGTACCTCCGAGCGACAAAGAAGCGCAAGCATTCGTACGCGATTGGCGAGACAAAGGGTTTGAAGTCGGCGGACCGGCAGCCTTCAATGAAGAGATTTATGATGAGATTTATGACAGCATTCCCTATGCGGTCATCACCGTCATCTTGGCAACCTTCTTCATCCTCATGTGGGCGTTCCGATCCATCTTGATTCCAATCAAGGCGATTCTCATGAACGTGCTTGGTCTTGGGGCGACGTTCGGTTTACTCGTCATCATTTTTGAATCAGGTTATGTGTACGATGCAGAAACAATCAGTATTTTGACACCGGTGTTCATCTTCTCACTCGTCTTTGGATTGTCGATGGACTATGAGGTATTTCTCGTTTCGCGAATCGAGGAATATTACCGCGAGACAGGCGACAATGACTATGCGACGGAGATGGGGCTTGCGAAGACGAGTAAAATCATCACTTCAGCCGCCATCATTATGATCGTCGTGACGGGTGCGTTCGCCTTCACGGGTGTGAGCCCGATCAAACAGCTTGGTGTGGGGATTGCGCTCGCCATCTTCATTGATGCGACCATCATCCGGATCCTGCTCGTTCCGTCTCTCATGAAACTGTTCGGGGATTGGAACTGGTGGTGGTTCGGAAAGAAAGATTTACCGAAACGTAACATGCACTAAAGGTAAAATTCATGAACTGAATCAAAATGTGTGGTAAACTACGTACAAGATTACGCGCAATTTGAGAAAGGAAGGTCTTTATGGATACCGAGAGGACATGGCCTCTGTTCCAACTTCCGGACTTCTAGCGTTGACTGATCGCTTACACGTGTATCAATCAACAAACGGAAGATCGGAGATGGAACAGATGGAACCGCAGCTACGACTGAGGATCCTCCTCTCCGTCAAGAACGGGGAGGACAATCGGAATGAAACGAGTTGCTACCATAGTGCTCGGAACGCTGATCATGGCGTTCGGTTATTATTATTTGAATGAACAGTTTGGTTTGGCGGAAGGCGGGTTCGTCGGATTATCGCTACTCGGTCGTTATTTATTTGATATCGACCCGGCGATTTCGATGATCGTGCTCGACATCCCATTTTTTATCGTCGCTTTGTGGTGGAGAGGATGGCGTTTTGTCGGGCAAGCGGTACTAGCCGCTTCGTCCTTGTCGCTTAGTTATGCGATGTGGGACCGTCTCGACTTGCTCACGTTTGATATTCAAGTATGGCCGGCAACATTGTTTGCGGCCATCGCGAGTGGGATTGTGACCGGATATGGTCTCGGTCTTGTCTTGAAGTCAGGCGGGGCTACCGGAGGCGATGACTTATTCGCTCTTGGCTTATCGAAATGGACAGGTGTGTCGGTCGGTACGATTCTGATTATTTTTGATGTGATCGTCCTTGGGATTTCACTCATCTATTTACCATTATCGAACGCATTGTATACTCTCATCGCAGTATCGATTGCCGGAAGGGTCGTCACAAAGATGCTCGTCGTCGACGAACCGAAAGCGACACCCGTCGCACCAAATTGGACACCAAAAAACGATCTCGCATGAGATCGTTTTTTTATGAAGAGTGAGAGCGAGTTAGGTTGGCTTGAATCTCGATGGAAAAAAAATACTGTTAACAAATCGAGAGTGGTACAATGAACTATAGATTGAATTTCTGGTGGTGAGAAGATGAACCGTAACATCGTAAACTTGAGTATCCTCGCATTACTTATGGCAGTGATGGTAATGAATAACCTTGAAGGACTGCACACGCTCAAAACGATTGTGAACAGTCTGGCAATGCTGACGCTATCTGTCATTGGAATCATGTTCATAACGAACTATGCGAAAAATAAGAAACAAGCTATGTGATGAAATAGGTGGCTGGCGCTGCCTATTTTCTTTTTCGCTTTTTGTGGTAAATCTCACAGCGCATGCTCTCACCATCCATTACACTAGTGGGGGAAGGAGTGATGGTTGATGAAATGGATGATTCCAACACAGCATGGGGCATGGTCGATGCTCATTTTACCGTTCGTTCTTGGAGGGACAGTCGGGGGATGGGTGTGGACACATGTGCCTTTTGCTATTGCATGGTTGTTTGTCTATATGGGGACATTCTTCTTATTCCAATACATCAAGCAACGAAAGAAATCGCGTGAGCTTTTACGCACCGTGATCATCTATCTGATGATTGCTACACTATCCATCATCCCAGTGTTATGGATGCAATGGAGTCTCATCTGGTTCGCTTTTGCAATGATTCCGTTCGGTCTCGCAAACGCCTATTTTGCCAAAATCAAAGATGAGCGAAACGTATGGAATGACGTCAGTGCCGTCACTTCATTCTGTATTGGAGGAATGGCGAGTTATTACCACGGAGCACACGTCGTGGATGAAACAAGTGCATGGGTATTCGTTTTGCCATACCTCTATTTCCTCGGAAGTATCTTTTTCGTCAAGACGATGATTCGGGAAAAGAAGAGCATCGCGTATCGTAACCTTTCGTGGGGGTATCATATGCTGTTAATCGTCGTGTTCATTGCGCTCGGTTATCCGCTGCTCGCTTTAGCATATGCCCCGAGTTTGATTCGTGCTATTTGGTTCTACGGCAAAAAAATCCCAATCATGAAGATTGGGATTGTCGAAATCGCAAACTCTGTATTTGTACTGGTGTGTCTCACGATGAATCTCTTAATTTAATTTGTGGTTGATGAGGTACTAGCGATAACGGCGGCAGTCGTGGCAGCGGTCGCCGCTTGTTGCATCGCCAATAAGTGGGCAAACGTACCGTGGAGCAATAAGTCGCTAGCCTCGTTTGTTATGCGTTCGGCCGCTACAAGTTGAAGTGCGATGAGCACGCTATGTGTGTTGAACCAACGCTGCTTGTCTTTTTCGGCCCCTACGATTTCCTGAATAGCATGAATCGCGCTCGTATTCGGTTCCGTGACAATGCTAAGTAGTGCGAGTGCGGGTAAGTGTTCGCGACGAATCGAGATGTGCACTTCATCTAATTGAGACTTCCATGTGAGCAATCGAGAGACTGCTTCTTCGGGTGAGGACTCGCTGAACGTCAAAAGGTGCGAGACGAGTTGCAGTTCGTTTGACTTCGGGAGCCGTCCCTTCAATAATGCATAATGTTGCTCGATGCGTTCGTTCAAATCAATGATATCGTCAAACGCTTGCACGAGCACGAGCGCCGATAATAAGTCTTCCTCGCTTGTCAACCAAGGGTGATGTCGTTTGAACGTTTGATATAGTTCGGTCGCCTCATCGAGCCGACGGTCGGGTTCCTCGACATTGATCAGTTGATTCGCTAAAAAGGGACGTAGTGAACTGAAGCGGAAGTGTTTCCGGTCGAGTAACGTATCGAGACGGAGCGCCTCGTCGATTGCGGTTCCGATGTCCTCATACTTGGCGTCGAGAAACGAGAGCCAGACGAGGTTTTGACTGCCTCGAAACTTCGAGAACATCTTCGTTTTTTGTTTTAATACATCGCGTGCGTTCGAAAATCGAGATGCCTCGAACGGGGTGTCGTGAATTGCGTAATGAACGGCCATCAAGCGTCGGAAATCATCTGTCAGTTCCCACTTTGTTGCCGTCTTGATGGCCTCTAGTGCTTCTACATATCGTTCATATCGTGTCATGTCGAATCGCCTCCTTGTCCAATCATACGAGCGGGGGCGATCAGATGTTTCAAAAAAAGCCGTCTCGGAAACATTTCCGGACGGCTTTTGATTATTGTACTTGTGTGTAGAGTTTTTGCATGTACTCGTTCACTTCATCGGCCGCTTGGAACATCATGAATGAGTGTTGCAAGATGATCTCTGGTGAGAAACCGAGGTCGAGGTCGAGTGTCGAGGCGAGTGTGACATCGCGATCGCTGTCGAGTACACAACGGAAGTATTTGAACTCCTGGTTGAACTCGTTCAAGGCATTAAGAATCGGTAAATCTTCTACGTAATCTGGGACGTGCGTGACGGTAGCGGCATACAACTCAGCATCTGTCGTCTTTTTGTTAAAAGCGATAATCATAACGGGCTGAGCCCCGGATTTTGTTGTTTCACGCGTCAAGAACGTGACGTGCGTTTCAGTGTCGCTCTCTTTGAACGTCATGTTGCGTTCAGCGGCGAGCGCTTTAAATGATTCTACTTTTTCTTCGAAGTTCACAAGGAAATCCCCCTTAGTAAGTCGTTACTCTAACTTTCTCCCATTTGGACAGGGAAAGCAAGGGGAACTAGCGTTTCATCAACATTTTAATGGCTTCTTCCACCGTTTCGGACGTATCTTCGCCATCTGCTTGAGCGGTGATGATACATTGTTCCAAGTTCTTAGCCACAATGATAGTCGAAGCGCGATCGAGTGCGGAACGTGCGGCACTTAATTGCGTCACGACATCGCGACATTCTTTTCCTTCCTCCATCATCCGGATGATGGCACGAATTTGTCCTTCCACTCGTTTCATGCGATTCAATACTTTTGCATCGTATACATACGGTTCCATATCATTCACCTCTATAGGAAAAATTGTTCAGTTACCCAACTATTTATTGTGTAGGCTCATCTTAATACATGGGGGAGTATGTGTCGAGCATCAACTATCCAAATGGATGATGTTGAAAAATTCGACATTTCGTCAAACTTATTTCTTGCAATTAAATACCTAAGGGGGTATATTAATGACGTGGAAGCGAAATGTTCAACAAATCACAAACTTGTCGAACGCCAGCAACCAAGCCGAATGGTATAAATCGAATTGAAAACAGAAAGGTAGATCAACGATGAAAGCATCCGCTTTAAAACGTCAAATGGACTTTGAAGTGCCTGTAAATATCGTCGACGTCCGAGAACGTGACGAGTTTCAAGAAGCACATATTGAGGGCGCGAAAAACTATCCGTTATCCGAAATGACAGAGTGGATCGACACGCTCGATCCAGCTGAAGAATATGTCGTTCTTTGCCGCTCAGGTGCGCGTAGCACGCAAGCGACTTGGCAAATGGAGGCGAAAGGCTATAAAGTGGTCAATATAGAAGATGGCTTGATGAGTTGGCCAGGAGAAGTCGTCAGAGGAGGAAATGGACAATGAGTAAAAAAATCGTAATCGTCGGTGGGGTAGCAGGTGGTGCGTCTGCAGCTGCACGACTCCGTCGTTTGAATGAAGAGAATCAAATCGTCATGTTCGACCGTGGGGAGTATATCTCATTCGCGAACTGTGGTCTTCCATACTATATCGGGGATGTCATCCAAGACCGTCAAAAACTCCTTGTTCAAACCGTTGAAGGGATGAACAAGCGTTTCCAACTCGATATCCGCAATTTGACGGAAGTCATTAAAATTAACCGTGACGAGAAAACAGTGACGGTGAAACACGTTCAAACAGGCGAAACGTATGACGAGTCATACGACGTTCTCATTCTTTCTCCGGGAGCGAAACCGATTCGTCCAAACATTCCTGGAATCGACGAGGCAGAAGATATTTTCACGCTTCGCAACATTCCGGACACAGATAAAATCCGTGGCTACGTCGATGACAAGGCGCCGAAGCATGCGACCGTGATTGGTGGAGGCTTTATCGGGATTGAGATGGCAGAAAACTTACGTGAGCGTGGTGTTGAGGTGACGCTCGTTGAGATGGCAGACCAAGTCATGACGCCACTTGACCGTGAGATGGTGGCGCCAATTCATGAACACATGCGCTTGCATGGCGTCGAGCTTCAATTGTCTGATGGCGTTTCTTCGTTCTCAGAGCAAGGAAAGAAAGTTCATTTGACAAGCGGTCGTGTCATCGATACAGATATGGTCATCATGTCGATCGGTGTTACACCGGAATCGACGATTGCGCGTGAGGCAGGCCTTGAAACAGGTACGCGCGGTGCCATTCGCGTTAATGAAAAGATGCTCACATCAGACCCGAATATTTACGCGATCGGGGATGCGGTCGAAGTACTCGACTACGTCTTCAAAGAACCGACTGTCGTGCCACTCGCATGGCCAGCGAACCGTCAAGGCCGTCTCGTTGCCGATATCATTAACGGCCGTGACGTGAAATACAATGGAACGATGGGAACGGGAATCGCCAAAGTATTTGATATGACGGTTGCATCGACAGGATGGAATGAAAAACGGTTGAAGGCGGCTGGCAAGACGTATGAGGCTGTTCACGTGCATCCAGGTTCGCATGCTGGTTATTATCCAGGATCGACACCTGTGTCGCTTAAACTCTTGTTCCACCCGACAACGGGTGAAATCTATGGTGCGCAAGGTGTCGGAATCAATGGAGTCGATAAACGCATCGACGTCATTGCGACAGCTATGAAGGGTGGTTTGACGGTCCTCGATCTACCTGACCTTGAGCTCAGTTATGCACCACCGTTCAGTTCTGCGAAAGATCCGGTCAATATGATCGGGTATGTCGCATCGAACGTCGTCCTCGGTGACAATGAAGTCGTGCATTGGGATGAAATCGATGAGCTCGTGGAAAATGGAGCGACGTTACTAGACGTTCGCGATGAATCGGAGCATGAACTCGGAAAGATTCCAGGATCGATCAATGTGCCACTCAACTCATTACGAGAAAACTTGGACAACTACGACCGGAATGAAACGATTTACGTGACGTGCCAAGTCGGTCTTCGTGGCTATCTCGCATCACGCATCTTACGTCAAAACGGCTTCAAAGTGAAAAACTTGAGCGGTGGCTACAAGACGTGGTCGCAAATCAATCGTGATTTCGAGGCGCTTGAAGAAGCGAACATATCAAATGAAACAGCGGCTACCGTTGTAGAAGAGGAGCCAACACAAATGACAAATGCACCAATCGGGGAAGCGGTCATGTTAGACACATGTGGTCTACAATGCCCGGGACCTATTTTAGAAGTAAATAAGAAAGTCGCAGAACTCGGGGAAGGCGAAACGCTCCGCGTTCTCGCAAGTGACCCAGGATTCTTCGCAGATATCGAAGCATGGGCGAAGAAGACAGGCAACAAACTCGTCTCGAAACAATTCGTTAACGGACGCGTTGAAGCCATCCTTCAAAAAGGACAAGGTCCGGCTGCACCACAAGCAGGCGCACCAGCAGGAGACGGTGCATCAATGGTCGTCTTCAGCGGAGACCTCGACCGCGCACTCGCATCCCTCATCATTGCGCAAGGTGCTGCCGCGATGGGGAAAGAAGTGACGATGTTCTTCACATTCTGGGGACTCAATGTCATCCGCAAACCGGACGCGCCGGAAGTGAAAAAGCAAGGTCTTGAGAAAATGTTCGGCATGATGATGCCAGGACATGCAGGCGAATTGCCACTTTCGAACATGAACTTCGGTGGTGTTGGTCAAAAAATGATGAAGAAAGTCATGAGCGATAAGAACGTTCCTTCTGTCGAAGAAATGATCAAGTCAGCGCAAGAAGCAGGCGTGAAAATGGTAGCTTGCACGATGTCAATGGATGTCATGGGCATCAAAGAAGAAGAGTTGATTGACGGGGTCGACCTTGGTGGTGTGGCGGCTTATCTCGGCGCAGCAGAAGGCGGAAATTTAAACCTCTTTATCTAAATGAAATATAGAACGAGTCGGATTGCGATGCGCTCTCCGGCTCGTTTTTTTGCTTTTAGAAAGAACCGAGATGATGTTGAAAAAACGAATTAATATTGCAATTTTCGTATAATTTACCTATAATTCAAGTCATGTTAAGAAAGTTGACATGACTTTTTCTGTTGAGATTTTTAGAATGATGGAGGATTAGTATGGAGAAATTGGTAGAGAAACTCGTTTCGCAAGCGAACGATTTGTTGTGGTCGCAAGTGCTCATCGTTGTACTTGTTGCTTTAGGTCTTTATTTTACAGTTCGTATGGGCTTCGTTCAGTTCCGCATGATTCCTGAAATGTTCCGCCTCTTGTTCAAAGAGGGCACAGCACGTGAAAAAGGCCAAGTGTCTTCGTTCCAAGCTTTCGCAATCGGAACGGCAGCTCGTGTAGGGACAGGAAACATTGCCGGTGTGGCGACAGCGATTGCGCTAGGTGGCCCAGGAGCAGTTTTCTGGATGTGGCTCATTGCGTTGATTGGGGCAGCATCTGCATTCGTCGAAAGTACGTTGGCACAAGTGTACAAGATTCGTGATGGACGCACATGGCGTGGGGGACCTGCCTACTATATGGAGCGTGCGCTCGGCCAACGTTGGCTAGGTGTCTTGTTCGCGATTTTGATCACGTTCTCATTCGGATTTGCGTTTAACTCGGTACAGTCGAACACGATTTCACTCTCTGTGAGTAACCAGTTCGGGATCAGCACAACAGTCGTCGGGATTGTCCTTGCGATTGTGACGGCCATTGTCGTCTTCGGTGGGATCCAATCGATCGCACTCTTGTCGAGTATCATCGTACCGGTCATGGCAGGTGGCTACATCTTACTCGCGATTTGGATTATGGTGACGAACGTTTCCCTTCTACCAGACGTCTTCAGCCTCATCTTCTCTGAAGGAGTCCTCGGAATTGAGCAACTCTTCGGAGGGGCGATTGGCGCCATGGTACTTCAAGGGATTCGTCGAGGTCTCTTCTCGAACGAAGCGGGTATGGGTTCTGCACCGAACGCCGCTGCGACAGCGGAAGTATCGCACCCTGTCAAACAAGGATTGATTCAATCGTTTAGCGTATTTGTCGATACATTGCTCGTTTGTACATCGACAGCGATGATTATCTTGATTTCAGGCGTAGCCGGTTCAGAGTCGTTTGCGGGTGTCGAATTGACGCAAGCCGCGTTGACAGCAGAAATCGGTTCGGTCGCGACATCGTTCTTGACGATTGCGATTTTCCTATTTGCGTTCAGTTCGATTCTTGGAAACTATTACTACGGTGAGACGAACATCCAGTTCATCTCGGATAAGAAAATCTATGTCACGCTCTATCGCATCGGTGTTGTCGGCATGGTCTTGTTTGGTGCGGTCCGCTCTGCCGGCCTTGTTTGGTCGATTGCTGACGTGTTCATGGGTCTCATGGCACTCGTGAACTTATATGCCATCTTCCGCTTGGCGAAAGTGGCTCGCGCCGTTCTCGATGACTACTTGGCACAGCGACGCGAAGGAGAAGACCCAGTTTTCTATGTCGACTCGGTTGAAAATCTTCCTGGTCGTGAATACATCGAAGCTTGGGAAAGCGAAACAGAGGAACAACAAACAGGAACAAGTCGTTCTTGATATAAGGAACCGTCTATGAATTCAAGTAGGCGGTTTTTTTACATATATAAGACGGGTAATGTCATAAAAAGGGGGCGTTCATGTATGGAGACGACGCATTATGTACGTGTTTCCCCAGAAGTTTGGGTGTCATTTAATCAGGATCCGGAGATGATTTTAGACTGGTTGATTCATATGCATGAGCAATATCGGGATCGGGACGATACGCTGACGCTTCCGAATGTGGAACCGTTTCAACGCGTACTTAGTCAAATCGAGGTATATATCGACGGGGCCGACACGTATAACATGGAAATGGCGCTCGTCGGCGAAGAGTTGATTGTCAATGAGGCGCAGGCGGTCGTGGTCGGTATCTTGACCCCGCAGTTACTTCATATCGTCAAAGATACGTTGCATGCGTTCGGGCGAGATGATGTGAAAGACATGGCATTCGTTGCAAAAGATGAATTCGAGATGATTTGGGAAGATTGGACCCGGTTGCAACAGTTTTGTGAGATCGCTTCGTCCCAGGAAGAACTCGTCTTGATTTATTATGAATGAAAGTGAATTCCCATGGTATACTGTTAATAAATGGTATAAAGGGGATTTGCTCATGGATGTGTTCGGCACACTCATCTGGCTCGGGCTACTCATCAATCCGTTTCTTGCGTATCAAACGGGGTTCAAGTCGCTTTATCGCATCACACTTATCTCATTCGCTGTATTCTTGGTGACATGGGGGTATGCTGTCACGGTCGGGGTGGTATCTGTCTCATTTGACACGGCTTGGAACGTCCTTCTCATCGCGTATGTCGGTCTTTTAGTATTGAATAGTTATTTGGTCAGCAAGCGGTTCGTTCCAAAAATGACATGGATTCGTTTTGTTGCAATCGCACTGATAGGCGTTGGTGTCAGTCAAGCGTGGTTGGGATTGAGTACAGGGGAGTGGACGACTTTATTCTTCATGGACGGGGATTTCTGGATGATGAGCGTCATCGTATCGCTACTCCTCCTGCTTCTCGTCACGCTGAAGACGTTAGATCATCAAATAGAAGCATGAAAAAAATCCCGAAGCGAGGTGACTCGTTTCGGGATTTCGATTATTTCAACGCTGTCTCAAGTGCCTTGACGTTTTCACGCATCAAGTCGAAGTAGCTTTTATCCATCTGCTCTTTCGTGACCGATTCCAAGTTGTAGATCGTCACGCTCTCTGCACCGATCTCTTGTTTCACGACTTCGGCCACTTTTGGTGTGACCGTGTCTTCGAATGCGATATAGTTCAAGTCGTGGAGACGGGCTTCCTCGATGATCCGCTTGAGAGCTTGTTGTGACGGCTCTTCAGACGGTGTAAGTCCCGCGATTGGTAATTGGTCAAATCCGTAACGTTCAGCCAAATAACCATATGCGGCATGCGTCACGAGTAACTCGGATTTTGAACCGTTCTCGACGGCTGCCTTCAATTCAGTGTCGAGAGCGTTTGCTTCGTCTTTAAAAGTGCTTAACCGTTCTGCGAACTCGCCTTTATAGTCGGGTGCTTCCTCACTGAATGCGGCTTCGACCGCTTCTGCCATTGATACAGCATTCATTGGGTCGAGCCAGACGTGGGGATCGTATTGACCGTGACTATGACCGTCTCCTTCTTCGTGGGCATGTTCGTCTTCAGAATGTCCTTCTTCTTCATGAGCGTGGTCGTCTTCAGTATGTCCTTCCTCATCATGGACATGGACGGTATCCGCCGCATCAAGTAACTTCACGTTCTCGGCTGTTTTGACGAAGGCGACGTTCTGACCATCTAAACTCTTCTCCATAGACTCGACGTAAGGTTCAAGGTCATGACCAATCGTCAAAAAGAGGTCGGCTTCTGCGATTTGTGTCATTTGCTTTGAAGTTGGCTCATACGTATGCGGATCAGCCCCAGGTGGAATGACCATCTCCACGTTGACGCGGTCCCCACCGATTTCTTCGGCTAATGATTTTAATGCAAACGTTGAAGCGAAGACGGTCAGTTGACCATCTGTCGATTCAGATGTGTTATCTCCTTCGGTATTTCCACACGCACCAAGTAAAAGCGTACCGGCTGCGACTGCGCCTAACCAAGTTTTCTTCATCTTCCATCTTCCACCTTTCAAGTTATCTGAATATTAAATCGTAACTGTTACGTTTTATGACTGCGAGTAATATTATAGTGTGAGCTTCGGAGCACGTCAAGTCCGACTTCTGATGGATAGATTTTTGAAAAAAGCGGGAATATGATTAAAAAAAGGAACGAGGAGTGGATTGTATGAGAAAGGAGACTGCCTGGTTTGTCGGGGGTGCGGCGATTGCTGCGGCGACGGCAGCCGGGGCTAGCGTGTGGAGTCAATATGGGTCCCTTGTCAGATGGCAAGAACCCGAGTTGCCGATTCAACCGACAACACGCCGGCGCCACACGTACACGTATAAAATTGTTCACGATCGTCCGCTCCAATTTGATTTGTATCTCCCCCCTGGAGAAGGGCCGTTCCCCGTAGCGGTATATGCACATGGGGGAGCGTTCGTCAGAGGGAATCGGAGTATGGTGACCCTGTTTCATCCGTTGCTTGACCACTTTTTGGGGAAAGAGATCGCTGTCGTCAGCATCGATTATCGCTTATTTGAAGACGGGGTGTACTTCCCCGATAATATTTTTGATGTCTCAGATGCACTGTGCTATTTGAAACAACATGAATCGTTATTGACGCTAGACACGAGTCAATTGCTCGTTTGGGGGGATTCAGCAGGCGCTGCGCTCATGCTTGCGACTGCGCTCGACCGTCATCGACAATTTGCAGGTGATTTGGGAGACGACCTCCCGACGATCAAAGGGGTCATCGCCTTGTATCCACCGACGAACTTTTTATTGTTCAAATTCATCCAGACGTGGCTCGCCCATTTAAAGTTCTATGAAGGAAGCCGCGAGGAATGGCGTGAGTTGATGGTAAAATGCTCCCCGGTCTCCCATCTATACGCCGATGCCCCGCCGATTTTACTGCTACACGGGAAGAAAGATCCGATTGTCCCGTTCGGCCAAGCGCTTCACTTCGTCGAACATGCGAGTGATGTCGGTGCGAACGTTCAACTCATCTCATTTCCAAATGGAACCCACTCGCTTGCGAGCTTCCTCCAATCGGATAATCCAATCAAAGAAGAGCAACTCATGGCCCGAATCAATCGTTTTATTGAAGAATGTCTCGGATGACGTTGCGATTTTTAGGGAAGATGGTACGATGGGGGATGATTGAAAGAGTAAGGAGTGGAAGTAGTGACAGAGTTATGTTTAGTCAGACACGGTCAGACCGATTGGAATCGTTTAGAAATTATTCAAGGGCGTGAAGATAACCCGTTGAATGCACTCGGACGTCAACAGGCAGAGGAGAGTGCAGCTTTTTTGAGTCAAGAGGAGTGGGACGTCATCGTATCGAGTCCCTTGTCACGTGCGGTTCACACCGCACAAGCAATCGCAACAGCGTGTGGCATCGAACATAAAGCGATTCTGCTAGATGAGCGTTTCATTGAACGTGAATTCGGAACGGCATCCGGGCAACCCGTGAAAGGAATTTACGAGGCGGTCCAAGCAGATGACCAGGAGCGGATTCCTGGTCTCGAAACAGAAGACGAGATGCGTAGCCGGGTCTTAGAAGGAATGAACCATTTGGTGGATACGTATCCAGGGAAGCGCATCGTTGTCGTCTGCCATTCCCATGCAATCAAAGCGGCGCTTTCTGCCATCGATGGGACATATACGTTCCGTCACGCCATGCGAAACGCCTGCTCGAACTATATCATCCATCAACAAGGTCAGTTTGAAGTGAAGGCGGTCAACGTGGCTGACCATATCACCGATCCGACCATTATGAAATGAGGAGAATGTCATGACGACCTTACTATGGGTATTCATTATCGCATCATTTGTGGTCGCTTTTGCAGGACTCATCTATCCAGTCATCCCGAGTGTCTTGTTCTTGTTCATCGGATACATGATTTATGGATTCGGTTTTTCGTTTGAACCATTGACCTGGACATTCTGGGTATGGCAATCGGTCTTCCTCGTCTTCTTATTCGGCGTCGACTATGTCGTCACCCGGGCTACGGTGGATAAACGGGGCGGTTCGGAGCGAGCGAAATGGGGTGCGACAATCGGCTTGATTGCGGGACCGTTTATTTTCCCGCTCGTCGGGGTTTTGATTTTTCCGTTCATCTTCGCTTTCTTGGCGGAGTTGACACTCGGGAAGACGACACGTGAAGCGTGGAGCATCGGCGTTGGAACCGTTCTCGCCTTTCTCGGCAGCACGCTCTTAAAAGTGATCGGGATGACGATGATGATCATCCTATTCTTTATCTACGTGTGAGGCGGAGATGTTTCTCCGTCTTTTTAGTTTGAAAGGTGAATGGTTTTGGGGAAAGAAAAACAGGTCATCCGATTATTCAAATGACCCGGTTTTAACCAATTGATTGAAAGCGGAGCGACTGAACGATTGTTGCATTTCGACTTTTTTCTCGAAGAAGGCGGGCTTTAAATTCGATGTGGCGACGCCATCTTGAATCAACGAATCGAGTACTTGCTTCGTCGCGTCTTGTTTCGGCATCAACATGAGTCCTTCAGCGACGAACGTATGATGGTCGTTCAAGGCCCTCTCGCTCGTGAACGTCAAAGCGAGTGCAGCCGGGGCGTTCGTTGGCGACGTGATGACGGCTTCAGCGAGGATGAGGATGCGTTTGTTTAAGTAATGATGGAGCGTGACAGCCGACTCGGTCGGCACGAGCATTTCGAGGAGCCATTCTGAATCGTGCTCCTTCGAGATGATTAAACCATCGAGTAAATCGATCGGTAAATTCAGTTCATTGCCGTATTCGTCTTGGACGAGTCGGACTTGGACGAGGCGAAACGTTTTCATAGGATCGTTCCTTTCCGCGTTTTCTTTAGACCATCTTAACACAGTCTGAGGAATAGAATGTGTTAAGATAACGGGGAAGAAACAGAAAAATAGAGAGTGAGGGAGGCATCAAGATGAGTTGGGTTGTTGGCGTAATCGGGTATGTGACGATTCTCGCAATCGTCTATTATGGTGTCCTTTTCTTCAAAGTGAAACGGGAGCGGAGTCGGGCCGGCTATCGGATCTTTCTCTTGCTTGCCGGATTGTTTTTAGTCAGTGGGAGCGATTATATCATTGCGTTGTTCCAAGGAGACACCGAAGCGACGTTTTGGCAACGGACCGTCTATTTTGTCTTGATATTGCTCTCTTTGTCGATGGCGCTTTACTTTCGGAGAAAAGAAGATCAAAGCCAAGCAGGCGAGATGACAATGGTATAAAAAAAACGGCTGTGGGTATGCACCCACAGCCGTTTTTTTATTTTGGTACCCGCGTTTTGCGAATCATATCGAGTTTTAAATCCCATAGCGACTTGCTGAACGTCACCGAATACACTTCCGGTAAACGGAGACGCTTGTACTCTTCCCACAATCCGTTCATCTGCTCGTGATGATATGCACGAATCTCACTTGTGCTTGGAAGGTCGTATACGCGTTTCCCATCAAGGAAGATTGGTTGCAACAAGCGTTTCACGTTGAAGTTACGTGTCTTGATCTTGAAGGCCGGGTCACGAACGTCAATCAAGTCGATCTCGGTGTAAGATTCGACCGGTTCATCGGCGAGGGCGATATAGTCGCCTTTGAACTTTTTCGTTTCGTTGTCGATGATGCGATACAACTCTTTCTTGTGAGGAGTCGTCGTCTTCACCTTGGAAGAAGATACTTTGATGACCGGTTTTAATTCCCCGGATTCATCCTCACGCGCGACGAGTTTATAGACCATACCGAGTGCCGGCTGCTCGTAAGCCGTGATGCCACGTGTCCCAACGAGGAACGTATCGGCCTCTGCGCCTTGCATCCGTAAGTCCTGGATGACATACTCATCCAAATCCCCAGAGACGACGATTTTGACGTAGTCGAGCCCTGCTTCATTCAACGCTTTCCGGGCACGCTTCGACAAGTAGGCGAGGTCTCCAGAGTCGAGTCGTACTGACTTGAGACGATGGCCATTCGCCTCGAGTTCTTTTGCGACCGTAATCGCATTTGGCAGACCAGACTTGAGTGTGTCATACGTGTCGATGAGAAGGCTCGTGTTGTCCGGATACATTTCAGCGAATGAACGGAATGCGCTCAATTCATCATCATGGAACTGAATATCAGCATGCTCCATCGTTCCTCCTGTCGGGACATCAAAGTCACGACCGGCTGACACGAGACTTGTCACATCAAAACCAGCGATGTAAGCCGCACGTGTTCCGTAGTAAGCCGCATCGACACCTTGCGCGCGACGAGCTCCTCCTTCAAGGAGTGTCTCGTTCGGAGCAGCCTGACGAATCCGGGCATACTTCGTGGCGATGAGTGATTCATGGTTCGCGATATTGAGTAGCGCCGTTTGGAACAGTTTCGCTTCAAAGATGGTCGATTCAATCCGAACGACTTGTTCATGTGGGAAGATGACTTCTCCTTCGCGAACACTATATAGTGAACCAGTGAACTTAAAGTTCCGTAAGACGTCTTCGAATTCATCTTCGAATCCGAGTTGCTCTTTCAAATAGGTGATGTCCGCCTCCGTAAAGGAGACGTTCTCTAAGTAGTGAACGATATTCTCGAGTCCGGCGAAGACGACATAACCACCACTAAATGGATTCGAGCGATAGTAAAGGTCGAAGACGACCTTTTCATTATGGCGACCTTGCTTCCAGTAAATATACATCCAACGTGGAAGGTAAAGATCTGTGTGAAGGGCTAAATTACGATGTAACATATGATTTCCTTTCTGTTTTACGTCACTTTCCGACGACTGTCGCACCGAGTGTTGTGACGAAATGTTCGAGCGCCCATTCATGGCCGACCGGGTTGAAGCTTTGAACGGCATCGGCATGGACGACGATTTGATAACCGAGGTTGTAGGCATCTACGGCTGTATGGAGTACACAAATATCCGTGCAGACACCGACGAGATGAACTTCTGTGATTCCGCGTTCCCGAAGACGCAGGTCAAGGTCAGTTCCGGCAAAGGCACTATAACGTGTCTTATCAATCCAGTGGTCTGCCTGTTTCGCAGCTTCCTTCACAGAACCGTACAACTCACGACCCTCTGTCCCGCGGATATTGTGCGGTGGGAACAACGTCGTTTCAGGGTGGAACGTGTCACCTGCATCATGGACGTCGTTCGCGATGACGACATAGTCATCCGTTGCGAATGTCCCGATCAATTCGACGATCCGTTCTTCAATCTCTTGCCCGGGTTTCCCACAAGTCAAACGACCACTGTCTGCGATAAAATCAAATGTATAATCAATAACAATCAATGCGCGCATGGGAGATGCTCCTCTCTCGTAATGAAAATGATGGCTATCCATCTCATTCTAATTCATTATACATCATGCACGGAAGATTATTTTTCTTCGGTTTGGGTAGATTAAGACAGTAGACTGTATAGGGAAAGGGGATTGTGACGATGGTATTATCGCAAAGTGAATTGACAGAGGAACTGTCACGGTTGAACGGTTGGGAAGAAGTGAACGGGGAGATTCAAAAGACGTATCGGCTGGAAACATTTCCGGAGGCCATTCAGTTCGTGCATCTTGTAGCAGATTTGGCTGAATCGCTCGATCATCATCCGAACATCTTGATTGAATATCGGAACGTGACATTGACCGTATCGACCCATGACGAAGGGGGCATTACGGAGAAAGACATCACACTCGCGAAAGGGTGTGAGGAATTTGTCTAAGCTCTATATGACTTTTGCGTCAGGCAGCGTGGCGGAGCGTCTTCGAAAGGAGCCAGGCGTCATCGCGGCGAATGGACACGAAACGATTTTGCTCGCAGAAGGAGAGAAGTCTCCGTTCAAGAGCGGTAAAGTGTTTGAGATTGAAGAGGCGTCGGGCGAATTCGTGAAAAAAGGGAACATTTTATACGCGAACGTTCCGGCAGATGAGAATGCCCGCTCCCTGTTGTTTCACCACTTGTTGACGGAAAAGGCGCCACTCGGTGTCAGTCATGATGGGTTTTCGGCATACCGATTAGGTGTCGACCCGGATGATAATCATGCCGTCGTCTTTATTCAGTTCACGTCTGGTGGGAAACACTTTCGTGATACGGCAGACTATGCAATCCTTGAAGACCGCTTGAAGCGAGCGGTCGAACAGCGCGGTGCAGGTCCCGTCATAAAACACTATGTCGTCAGTGAGTCAGATAATCTATAATAAAAGATAACGTCATGTTAGGGGAGGATTTTTATGAACAAGAATTATTTCTGGTTGGGGATGGCTGCGGGTGCGGTAATCGGCGCAGCAGCATCACTTCTCCATAGCGAAACGCGCGATCAACAAGTGAGACAACTGAAAGGCATCAAGTCGAAGTTGAAATCATCGAACACGTCGACTGAGGCACATGCGGTCGGTCTACAAGCGTCATCGAAAGGCAACTTGAAAGACCGTGTCATGGAATGGAAATCGCTTTACGAAGAAAACCAAGATACGATTCAAAACCTCGTCGAAGACGTGAAAGACTTAGTCGATGCGCTTCAAGAGGCTCGTCATAAAAATCAAATCTAATCACAGGTCCGGTGCATGCGCATCGGACTTTTTTTTATTTGCCAAAACCCTCATACACCAATAAAAAAGGGAACGTTCTATCACGTATGAATAAAAATTCAATTGACAGAATAAATATGCATATGGTTCAATCATTTTATTCTTCTGAGGAGGTAGAGAGATGATTACGTGTGGCATCGTCGGCGTAACAGGTTATGCCGGTTTGGAATTGTTAAAACTGATCGAGCAACATCCGACTATCCGTTTAGAAAAAGCAATCAGCGACTCGAGCGCCGGGATGACCTTGTCGGAACTATATCCGTGGTTACAAGCGGATCCAAAAATACTTGAACCGTTTCAAGCAGACGCCCTAGCTGGGATTGATGTGGTATTCCTTGCGACTCCGAGCGGCGTGTCTGCTGACTATATTCGACAGTTAGCATCTTTTCCTGGAGTGGTCATCGATTTGAGTGGGGACTTACGATTACCATCCGGCTTGTATGAAACATGGTACGGGAAGCCGCCTGTGACCGAAACGATTCAACGAGAAGCTGTCTATGGATTGACCGAGTGGAATCGAGAGTTGTTGACGAAAGCGAAATGGATTTCGAATCCGGGTTGTTATGCGACCGCTGTCTCACTCGCGTTATTGCCGTTCGTTCAGCACGATTGGATCGACCCGGCACACATCGTGGTTTCGGCCTGCTCCGGCATCACGGGCGCTGGCAAAGGATTGAGTGAGAAGACCCATCATGCCAAATCGAATGAGAATGTGCAGTTATATAAGATTCATTCGCATCAGCACATCCCTGAAATCGAACAGACCCTGTACCACATGGGTGGCGCAGAAGCGACAGTCTCGATGTCGACCCACTTGCTGCCGATTAATCGCGGGATCATGGCGACAATCACGGTTCTACCGAACGATGACGTGTCAGAGGATGAATGGGTGAAGCGTCTTCAAGCCGCATATATGGATGAACCGTTCATTCGCGTGCAGCGGGGAGAGCCGGAAATCAAATCGACGGTCGGTTCGAATTACTGCGACCTCTGGGTGTACAAAGAAGAACGGACGCATCGACTGACTATCGTATCGGTCATCGACAATATGCAAAAAGGGGCGGCCGGGCAAGCCCTTCAAAATGCGAACGTTCGATTCGGATTCGATGAGACGCTCGGACTATTCAGTCAACCACAATACATTTAGGAGGATGGAGCATGATCGACATCATGGCGACCCAAAAATCGGGCATCGTATCACCGAAAGGATTTCAAGCGTGCGGCATTCATGCGGGACTAAAACGAAAACGGAAAGATTTGGCGCTGCTCGTTTGTGAACGACTAGCGAGCGCGGCGGCCGTCTACACGACAAACCACTTTCAAGCCGCACCGATTCAAGTGACAAAAGCGTCATTAGCCGAAACAAACAGCTATCTTCGAGCCGTGTTAATCAATAGCGGGAACGCGAACGCCTGTACAGGTGAACAAGGGCTAAAGGACGCCTACACGATGCGCGACATGACGGCAAAACATATAGGTGTAAAACCGGAAGAAGTGGCCATCGCTTCAACGGGCGTCATCGGTCAACCGCTTCCGATGGTCCCGCTCATAAACGGGATTGGTCATCTGCAACCGTCCAAGACATGGAAAGATGGACAATCGTTCGCTGAAGCCATTTTGACGACAGATACCGGGACGAAACAAACTAGTGTCCATTACAAAGAAGGGGAAGCGACCGTGACGATCTCAGGCGTCGCCAAAGGGTCGGGGATGATTCACCCGAATATGGCAACGATGCTCGGGTTTGTGACGACAGATGCGGTCATCGCACCGGAACTGTTGCAGCAGACATTAAAGAAAAGCGTCGACGCCTCGTTCAATAACATCACGGTGGACGGGGACAGCTCGACAAACGATATGGTCCTCGTCATGGCGAGCGGGGCAGTAGAAATGGAAGAAATCAAAGAGGGGACTTCCGCACACATCGCGTTCCAACAGGCTTTGACAGATGTATGTTTAGAGCTTGCCAAAGCGATTGCAAAAGATGGGGAAGGAGCGACGAAACTCATAGAAGTGAATGTCAGTGGCGCAACATCCGACCAACAAGCCAGAACGATTGCCAAGCAAATCGTCGGGTCCTCCCTGGTGAAGACAGCGGTATATGGACAGGATGCCAACTGGGGACGAATCATTGCCGCAATCGGCGCCGTCCCGTTCCCTGTGAACGTGGAGGCGATCGATATTCAAATCGGGAGTCAACTTGTTTTAAAGGACAGTACGCCTGTCTGGTTTGATGAGGCGTATGCGACCGAAGAGATGAGTCGGGACGTCGTCACCATCACAGTCGACTTGCATGGCGGGGAAGGGTTCGGTCAGGCATACGGATGTGACTTAACCTACGACTACGTCAAAATCAATGCGAGTTACCGGACATGAAGAAACGGAAAGTCATCAAACTTGGGGGCAGTGTCTGGGAGTCGATGACACCTTCGTACTTTGAAGAGTGGCGAGGATGGATGGAAGAAGGAAATGATCTGCTCCTCGTACATGGAGGTGGGCCGAAACTATCGGCTTATTGCATGTCTCAACAAATTGAACCGTTGTTCTTGGCCGGACGTCGCGTGACGACAGATGAGGTGTTGATCGGGGCTTGGCGTGTGTTGGCAGGAGAAATGCAGACGAACGTCGTGTCGACATTGGCTCGATATGACCTCAATGCGTTTGGTTTATCGGGGGTCGACGGGAGTGCGATTTTCGGTCAACCTCTGAATGGACTTGGGAAAGTCGGTGAGGTGATTTCGATTCGAAATGACGTGTTCGAACGGCTGATGGATTCCGGACATGTTCCGGTTGTGACATCGGTGATTGCCGGCGCGGAAGGACCGCTGAACTGTAATGGCGATGATTGTGCGGTGGCACTTGCCGTTTCGTTACAAGCGGATGAATTGGAACTATTGACCGATGTGAACGGTATTCGCATACACGGTGAATTTCAGACGACGCTAACTGAACGGGACATTCGAGAAGCCATCGCATCTGGAGAAATTGATGGAGGGATGGTGCCGAAAGTAGAGGCGCTATTGGCAGCAGTGGCAGGAGGGGTCAAAAGTGCCCGCATCCGAGATGGTCGTGACGCGACGCTCGCAGGGACAAGATTATGGGAGGGGAACTATGAATTCGCTGTTACCGACATACGGGAAACGAACGATTGAGATCGCGCAGGCGAGCGGGTCGTACGTGACGGATGTTTCAGAAAAGACGTACTTAGACTTTGTGATGGGCATTGCCGTATGTGGGACGGGACATCGTCATCCATACGTGCAGCAGAAAATTGAAGAACAATTGAACCGGGTGTGGCATACATCCAACCTCTATTTGATACCTGGTCAGCAACGTGTCGCTGAAAAGTTGA
Organism: Exiguobacterium sp. 8H; assembly: GCF_902506255.1. GTDB lineage: Bacteria > Bacillota > Bacilli > Exiguobacteriales > Exiguobacteriaceae > Exiguobacterium > Exiguobacterium profundum. The sequence continues at coordinate 2,484,285 of NZ_LR733429.1, forward strand.
CGGAAGGAACACATCTGACGCATGCCTTCTTTTGTAACAGTGGGACAGAAGCGAATGAGGCGGCCTTTAAGTTAGTCCGAAAGTGGACGCAGAAAACAAAAATCATCACATTCACGCAGTCGTTTCATGGACGTACATTCGCTATGCTCGGGGCGACTGGTCAAGAGAAGGTGAAACATGGATTTGGACCGATGGTGAGTGACTTTATTCATGCACCGTTCAACGATATGGAGGCTCTTGACTGGATCGATGATGAGACATCTGCTGTTTGGCTCGAGATCGTACAAGGTGAAGGCGGTGTGGTCGTCGCGGATCCCCTGTGGTTGCAGGCCTTACAGGAAGCAGCTGACAAATACGATGTCAAAATCGTCGTCGATGAAGTGCAGACCGGCATCGCGCGTACAGGGACACGTTTCGCATACGAACAAACACCGCTCCGTCCTCATATCATCACGTTAGCGAAAGGATTGGGGAGTGGCATTCCGGTCGGCGCAATATTGACGACGGCGGAAGCGGCGACGGTCTTTGGTCCTGGGAGTCACGGTTCGACCTTCGGTGGAAATCCAGTGGCGATGGCTGCGGCAGAAGCGACACTCGATGTCCTCTTCACACCCGAGTCTCTTAAGCATGTCACAGACATGGGAGATTATTTGAAAGAAGGACTCAGTCGCTTCGTGGATGGAGAACGTTTCGTCGAAGTGAGAGGACTTGGGCTGATGATTGGGCTTGTCTCGACAGAACCGGTAGCAGACTGTGTCACAGAATTGGCAGAGGCGGGTTTATTGGTCGTCATGGCGGGGCCGCACGTCATCCGCTTCCTGCCTTCACTACTGGTCACGAAATCGGAGATTGATGAAGCATTGACGAAACTTGAACAAATCTTACAGAAGGAGGGCGTCGTATGAACGGAAGCATCAGCTTAATGAACGGGAAGTACTTTACAGGAACATGGGAGACGAGTGCGCGACACGCAAGTGGTGAAGTCGTGTTCTTCACCGGGATGACGGGCTATCAAGAAGTGTTGACCGACCCGTCATATGCTGGACAGATCATCGCGTTCACTTATCCGCTGATCGGACAATATGGACTGGAATCAGACGGGAGCGAAAGTGCTCGCATTCAAGTGGCCGGCGTCCTCGTGCAATCACTTGCCGATTCTGGGGATCAGTCTGACTTAAAGGATTGGTTAGAGCAGGAAGGGATTCCGGTTCTGTCACAAGTCGATGTGCGTGCACTCGTTCATGTGTTGCGTGATGAAGGCGATCAGTTTGGAATGATGGCAGCGGACATACATGAAACGTTGGAAGTTCCAGATCTTCGTCATCTAACAGAGCGCGTCACAACAACGTCTATCGTTCAGGAAGGGAACGGAGAGAAAGGGCATATCGTCTGTCTCGACTTCGGGGTGAAGGCGTCGATGATTGGTGAAATGGTGAAACGTGGGTATCGTGTGACGAGTGTTCCGTACCAGACGTCAAAAGAGGTCGTCGAGGCATTGCGACCGGATGGGATTTTAGTATCGAACGGGCCCGGGGACCCGCGAGACCACATCGGGCAGATTGAAGTCATCCGGGAATTGGCGTTATCGTATCCGACCCTCGGGATTTGTATGGGGCATCAACTGCTCGCGCTCGCGTTCTGTTGCAAGATTGAAAAGCAAACATACGGACATCGTGGCTCGAATCACCCGGTCCGAAACGTCAAGACGAACGAAGTATGGATGACGTCGCAAAATCACGGTTATGTGGTCGCGCGTATGAGTATCGAACAGAGCCCGCTTGAACTGCTTTATGAGAACGTGAACGATCACTCGGTGGAAGGGTTGATTCATCCGAATGCATCCATTTTCACGACACAGTTCCATCCGGAGGCGAGTCCCGGACCAACGGACGCGCAGTCCGTCTTCGACCGTTTTGATGAAATGATTCAGCAAGGAGTGAACGTGTATGCATAAAAAAGTACTCGTTATCGGATCGGGACCCATCGTGATTGGGCAGGCCGCAGAGTTTGATTATTCCGGAACGCAGGCGTGCCAGGAGCTTCGTGAAGCCGGTTGTGAAGTCGTCTTATTGAACTCCAATCCTGCCACAATCATGACGGACCCAGGAATGGCGGACGCGACGTATATTGAGGCGATGACCGTTCAAAAAGCGACCGAGATCATTGAAAAAGAACGTCCGACGCACGTCCTTGCGACGGTCGGGGGACAGACGGCGTTGAACTTGGCTCTTGATCTCGAGGAAGCTGGCGTGTTGACCCAATATGGAATCGAACTGCTCGGTACATCACTCGACACGATTCGTGACGGGGAAGACCGTGAGCGGTTCAAACAAAAGATGGAGCTGTTGAACGAGCCGATCCCGACATCGACGACGATTGAGACGATTGAAGAACTGACAGCTTTCATTGAGACGACCGGTGTTCCGCTCATCGTCCGTCCGGCGTTCACGCTCGGTGGGACCGGCGGTGGGATTGCGATGACGGAGGATGAGGCGTACACGATGGCGCGTCGGGGTCTTGAGGCAAGCCCGATCTCACAATGTTTGGTCGAGAAGAGCATCGCTGGCTATAAAGAATTTGAATATGAGGTCATGCGTGACGCGCTCGGAACGTGCATCATCGTCTGCAACATGGAAAATATCGATCCGGTCGGTGTGCATACGGGGGACTCCGTCGTGTTCGCCCCGGCACAAACCTTATCGGACCAAATGCATCAGACGTTACGGAGCGCTGCGTTTCGAATTGTATCCGAACTTGGTGTGATTGGTGGATGTAACATTCAGTTCGCAGTTCATCCGACGCAATCAGAGTACTACGTGATTGAAGTCAATCCTCGTGTCTCTCGGAGCTCGGCCCTTGCGTCAAAGGCGACCGGTTATCCGATTGCCAAAATTGCGACACGTCTCGCTTTGGGTGAACCGTTAGATCACTGTATCAATCCAGTCACAACGAATACGATGGCGAGCTTTGAACCGGCACTTGATTACATTACGGCGAAAGTACCCTGTTTCCCGTTCGACTTGTTCGCGGAAACAGAACGCGCACTCGGACCACAGATGAAGGCGACCGGTGAGAGTATGGCGATGGGAAAAACGTTAGAAGAAGCGTTACAGAAGGCATGGCGTGGTGCCGGAATCGAACAGGCACCGCTTTATCCGAAGTGGATGCAGGGAGCCACAGTCGACGTATTGATGGGCGAAGTCGAGGCGCCGACCGATCGTCGATTGCACGCTTGTATCGCCTTGCTCGACCGTGAGTTGATGTCGGCCGATGCATTACAGCAGATTACGGGCATCACCCCTCACTTCATTCACATGTTAAAACGACTCATTCAGATGACGAAGGAAGATTTGACGAATCCGGTCCAGTTGCTTCAAGCGAAGCGACTTGGGTTCACGGACGCGCAAATTGCCGCCGTGATGCACATGCAAACCGAGGAGATCAAGGTGTTCCGAGAGGCGGCCTCGATTCAACCGGTATATCAGATGATTGATACGTGTGCGGCCGAGTTCGAAAGCAAGACCCCGTATTTTTACGGTTCATGGCACGGGACGTCCGAAGTGAAGCCGAGTGAAAAACGGAAGGTGGCCATCATTGGGGCAGGTCCGATTCGAATCGGACAGGGCATCGAGTTCGATTACAGTTCGGTTCATGCGGTCTGGGCACTTCAAAAACTTGGCATCGAAACGATCATGATCAACAACAACCCGGAGACCGTATCGACGGACTTCTCGATTGCAGACAAACTGTATGTCGAACCGCTGACGAGTGAAGATGTCATGCACGTGTTAGAAGCGGAAGGGTGCCGCGATGTCTTAATCCAGTTCGGTGGACAGACGGGTATTGCCCTCGCTCATGATTTAGAAGCGGCGGGGTATCACTTGCTCGGTGCATCCGCAGACACCATCGACCAAATGGAAGACCGGGAACGTTTCTATCAATTCCTTGATTCGATTGAAGTCGAACACATCCCGGGTGAAGAAGTCACTTCCCCGACGCAGTTGCAGGAAGCCATCCAACAGTTAGGCTATCCATGTATCTTGCGCCCGTCCTACGTGATTGGAGGAAAGGGCATGTTACTCATTCATTCAGAGGAACAGTTAGCAGAGGTGTTACCGAACCTTACCTATCCAACGCTAGTCGACCAATATGTCGCAGGGCGTGAGCTTGAAGTGGATTGTGTAACGGACGGGGAAACGGTATATGTGCCCGTCGTCCTAGAACAAATCGAAGCAGCGGGTGTTCATTCCGGAGACTCGACGATGATCTTGCCACCGGTCGAGACGAGTCCCTCGATTCAAGGGAAAGTGGAGTCGATTGCGAAACGAATCGGACGGGCGCTCGATTATAAGGGAGCTCTGAACATTCAGTTCGTATTGAAGGAAGACACAATCTACGTCCTTGAAATCAATCCACGTGCGTCGCGGACCGTGCCGATTGTCAGCAAAGTGACGGGTGAACCGTTAATCGAATGGGCGACCTACGCGGCGTACGGTCTCGCATTGAACGATTTCGTTCCGACACATCCCTCGAGATTGACAAACTATGCGGTAAAGACTCCAATCTTCTCGAACGTCAAACTGCCAGGCGTAGACCCGATGACAGGTCCGGTCATGCGTTCGACAGGCGAGACACTTCAATTCAGTTCACATTCATATGTGCCGGAGCGCTTTACGTATGATGCGGTGACAACACGGGTGATGAATCGTCCGCAAATCGTATTCGGGAAAGGTTTTGAACACGTCGGAAATACACCACTCGCAGACGTCATTGATTTTCAAGATGTCGCCGTATTGTTCTCGGATGCGGCTGACGAACGAGCAACACGTGAAATCGCCGTTCGCCATGGGGTGCATATCATTTCGTCCAAACAGTTAGCTCAGTATTATCAGATGAGTCAGTCACGGACCGGCAATCCGGTTCAGTCTTTGCAATCCATTCAAATGAGAGAGGGAGTAGCCAAATGACAGTGAAGACGATACAACATTTTTTAACGATGGAGGAATTGACACCGGATACGCTCGATTCGTTGATGCAATTGGCACACGAAGTGAAACGTTCACCTCAATCTTATGCAACGGCGCTGACAGGGAAGAAAGTCGCATTGCTATTTGAAAAGGCATCGACACGGACGCGTATGTCATTTGAAGTCGGGGTCGTCGAATTAGGTGGATACCCACTCTTTCTCAGCGGTCAAGATTTGCAAATCGGGCGTGGTGAACCGTTGACGGATACGATTCAAGTGATGAGTCGGTATGTGGACGCACTCATGATTCGGACGTATGCGCATGAAACGGTGGAGACGTTGGCACAACACGGGTCAATCCCAATCATCAATGGATTGACGGACTTGCATCATCCGTGCCAAGTGCTCGCGGATTTATTGACGATTGAAGAGCGGTTCGGGAGTCGTGCCGGAAAAGTGTTGACGTATATCGGAGACGGCAATAATATGGCACATTCGCTTATGATCGGTGGGGCACTGAGTGGGATGCATATCCGCATCGCCTCACCAAACGGATACACCGTTGATCAAGGCATGTATGAGAAAGCGAAGAAGTTTGCTGAATCAACCGGAGGAAGCATCGCGTTGTTCGAAAACCCATCGCCTGCTGCGAATGAGGCAGATATTGTCTATACTGACGTCTTTGCAAGCATGGGGCAGGAGGGAGAAGCAGAGGAGCGGCTGATGAAGTTTAACGGTTTTCAAGTGAATGAAGAGTTGATGGCACTTGCGAACCCCGACGCCATCTTCCTTCACTGTTTACCGGCGCATCGCGGGGAAGAAGTGACGGCTGAGGTGATCGATGGACCACAGTCATGGGTATTCGATCAAGCCGAGAATCGTTTACATGCACAAAAAGCACTGATGCTGACATTGTTAACGTAACAACAAAGGGTGACACGCCACGTGTCACCCTTTTCGTTATAAGAACCTTGCCAATAATCCAAAGACGGCCAGTCCGATAATGATGTAGAAAAACCACTTTCCATCCCCGGAATGAATGACAGGGGGCGTGTACGAACGTTGCTTATACTTCCCGTAGCGCATCGGGCGCGTATACGGGACGGTGAAACGTGAGAGTGGGATGGCAAGTAAGAATCCGGCCAAGAACCCGTACACATGTCCCCAAAGGGAAACGTTCGAACCAATCAATGTGAAAACGGCACTGATGGCGACGAAGATGTAGACCAAGCGGGCATCTTGGCTGTACATCAACGTGCGACGGAAACGACCGATGAATACGTAGAATCCGAGAATGGCCAAGATGGCGCCTGACGCCCCGGCCTGTAGATAAAACAAGTTGCTGACAGTGAAATACGTGAGCAGGTTGGCGAGCGCTCCAGCGAATACATAAAACAAGGCAAATTTCACGTGTCCGACCATTCGTTCCATCGCTGGTCCGAAGATGATCAGTGCGAACGAGTTGAACAGCAAGTGACCGAGACTCAAATGAATGAAGTTGGCCGTGACCAAGCGGTACCATTGTCCGTCCGCGAGTGCCAAATGGAACGACCCTCCCGTCGCCACGATTCGTAAACCAGGTGCGAAAGAATCGATGACAAACACAAGGAGTTGGATTACAATGAACAGCGTTACGAGTGGATATGCCCGTACAAACGTTTGAACATTTTCCGTACGACTAAACATAACATCACCTCTTTCCTCAATTGTATAAGGAAACGGGGAGAAAAGGAAAGGAGCGAGTGTCCCGTGATTGTAGGAATTGGAGTCGATATCGTCGAGCTTGATCGGATGGCTCGCTCGATGAAACAACCACGTTTTTTAAAACGGCTGCTCACCGATGCGGAATATGAATTGTCTCAACAGTATCCGCTCCCGCGTCAAATCGAGTTTGTCTCGGGTCGCTTTGCTGCAAAAGAAGCTTACGCCAAAGCAATCGGGACTGGCATCGCACACGGGTTATCGTGGCGTCATATTGAAATTTTACCGGATGAGACGGGTCGACCTGTCATGACCGCACCGTTTACGGGGAAGATTCATGTCAGCATCAGCCATAGTCAAACATACGCCATCGCACAAGTCATCTTAGAAGAGGAGGGACACCATGTTTCGTCCTAGTCGAATCGAGATTGATCGGGCGTCCATCGCCCATAATATAAAAGAATTAACGAAACGAATTCCGCAGGACCTCATGGCAGTCGTCAAAGCGAACGCCTACGGACACGGGGCCGTCGAAGTGGCGAAAATTGCCCTTGAGAACGGAGCGACGATGCTCGGGGTCGCGTTACTCGAGGAAGCGCTCGAACTCCGCGATGCGGGAATCGAAGCACCGATTCTCGTCATGGAAGCGCAATTCCCTGAATATGCCGGAGTGGCGGCAGCACAAGGAATCACGTTGTCTGTTTTTTCTGCTGAATGGTTACAAGAGGCTGCTCCTTATATAGAAGAAAAGCCGTTAACGGTTCATATAAAAGTCGATACCGGAATGGGGCGTCTCGGGTTGCGAACCCGTGAACAGTTAGATGCCTTACTTGAAGAAGCGACCGATTCGTTTGTGGTGGAAGGGATCTACACCCACTTCGCAACGGCGGATGAGCTCGACAGCGATCTGTATTATACACAGCAAGAGCGGTTCGAGCGTTTGATGGATGGGCTCCACGAGCGGTTCCGCTATATCCATACGTCGAACTCGGCCGGTGCGATCCGAATGGCCGGACAAGATGTTTCTTATAATCTGGTTCGTGTCGGCATCGCGCTCTATGGGTTATATCCGTCACATGAGATGGAGACGTTCTATTCGTTCCTGCGCCCGGCCTTCACGCTAAAAAGTCAGCTCATGCAGGTGAAGCGGCTAGAGGCAGGTCAGACCATCAGTTACGGTGCGACGTATACAACGTCAGCCGATGAATGGATTGGTACCGTTCCAGTCGGATATGCGGACGGGTGGTTACGAAAGGCGAGCGGGTTTGAAGTGGAGGTCAATGGGATTCGTTGTCCGATTGTGGGACGCGTCTGTATGGACCGTTTCATGATCCGGCTTCCAAAAGAGTTTCCGGTCGGGACGGACGTGACCCTTGTCGGTGGAAACGTCGCCATTGATGAACTCGCCTCATATCTTGGGACGATCAACTATGAGATCGTTTGCCAATTCACGAGCCGATTGCCACGTCTTTATGTGTGAATCATAAATCGTGTGAAATTATCTGAATTCTTTCTCGATTTCTCTATATTTTCCCATTCCCGCGTGTTATATTGATAAAGAACGCGGGAGAATTTCCGCCAGTCCATGAAACGATTCTGGAGGTGTAAGATGTTGAAGCAGCGAACTGCGGGTGCGCTAGCGTCCGTCCCAGATCGGTTCTCGCAACAAGGGGGTCCGATTTCGATGAAAGACCGTGAAACACTGTCCTTGAACGATGTAGTGACATACTTGTCTAAAGAAATTGCTGATCGACAACAAACACTGCGTGAAGAATTGGCGAAAGGCTATCAAGAGATGGCCGCGTTTAACTTGAATATGGCAGAAGAGATGCTAATGATTGAAACCGAAGCCGAACACGCTCTCTTACGTCAAGTAAGTGGGGTGTGAGCAGCGTGATCGTAAAGCGTGGTGACGTGTTTTATGCGAATCTGTCGCCCGTAGTCGGCTCAGAGCAAGGTGGCGTTCGACCCGTTCTGATCGTACAGAACGACATCGGCAATCGCTTTAGCCCGACCGTCATTGTCGCTGCGATTACAGCTCAGATTCAAAAAGCAAAACTGCCGACTCATGTGGAAGTATATCAAGAGAAGCATGGACTCGAACGAGACTCTGTGATTTTGCTTGAACAGATTCGAACGATTGATAAGCGTCGTCTGACGGATAAAGTCACTCATCTCGATGATGAGACGATGCATAAAGTGGACAGAGCGCTAGAGATCAGTATGGGATTGATCCCTCTCTAGCCTTACATAGATAAGACTGGTACATAGGTATCGGTCTTTTTTTAAACTTTTTTTAAAAAAGTGGTTTAAGATTTTGTCAGAGGGGAATTTAAGTTAATCGTACTCAATTTTTCTGTACGGACATTTAGGAGGGAATAGACGATGGATTTAGCGATTCGCGAGCAAGTCATTGGAGAACAATTACACCTTTACGTATCCGGAGAAGTGGATACATATACTGCACCAAAATTGAAAGAAGTATTGCATCCGGCCATCAGTGAACAAGATGTGGTCGTTCATTTAGACGAAGTGGAGTATATGGATTCGACAGGTCTTGGAGTGTTCGTCGGGGCATTGAAAATTGCCACGCGTAACGAAAAAGAGTTGTCACTTGTCGGAGTCACAGACCGAGTCAATCGTCTATTCGAATTGACGGGTCTTCACAAACTTCTTTCTATTAATTCGAACGTAAGAGGTGGCACGCAATGAACAATGTTGAACAGACGGTCATGACGTTCCCGGCCAAACCCGAATATGTCGGTGTGGTTCGATTAGTCGTTTCAGGAATCGCTAACCGTATGGGATATACGTACGACGAGATCGAGGATATTAAAATCGCGGTCTCAGAAGCATGTGGCAACGCTGTCCAACATGCTTATGACGATCATCAAGATGGAGAGGTCAAACTCGCTTGCGGCGTCTATGCAGATCGTCTTGAAATCACGATTGAGGATTCCGGCAAGACGTTCGCAGATGATGTGAAGCGTCAAGCCGCTCCGGTCGAAGAAACGACCGAAATTGAATCGCTCCATGAAGGAGGACTTGGTCTCTTCTTGATCGAAGCATTAATGGACGATGTCTCGATCAATAAAGACAGCGGTGTCAAAGTGACGATGACAAAACTCCTCAATAGGGACGAGGTGGATCAGAGTGCCAGCAAAATCTCAACAACGCCATCACAGTGATGACGAGGTACTAGAGTGGATTGAACGCTATCAACAAGACGATCAAAACGAAGAAGTGCAAATGCTCCTCATCAACCGCTATTCTGACCTCGTTGAAGCACTCGCGCGTAAATTCTCGCGTGGCCGTGCGATTCACGACGATCTTGTGCAAGTTGGGATGATTGGGTTACTGGCGGCACTTCGTCGATTTGACCCGGAATTTGGTCGTAGCTTCGAGTCGTTTGCTGTCCCGACCATCATCGGGGAAATCAAACGATTTATTCGTGACAAGACGTGGAGTGTCCACGTACCGCGTCGAATCAAAGAACTCGGACCAAAGATTAAAAAGACGGTCGAAGAGTTGACGACCGAATTACAACGTTCGCCACGAATCGATGAGATTGCCGACCACCTTGGCGTGTCCGATGAAGAAATTCTCGAAACGCTCGAGATGGGCAAAAGTTATCAAGCCTTGTCGGTTGATAGTTCAATCGAAGCGGATAACGAAGGTAGTACGGTCACATTACTCGACTTGGTCGGTAGCCAAGAGCGCGGGTATGAATCGGTCGACCAGCGCCTCATTCTAGAAAAGGCATTCAATGTCTTAAACGAGCGTGAACGCGCCATCTTGGAATGCGCTTACTATAAGAATATGAGTCAAAAAGAAACAGGAGAACTTCTTGGAATCTCGCAGATGCATGTCTCCCGTTTGCAACGGCGAGCACTCGAAAAGCTGCGTGAAGCCATCAAGGTTCCACTCAATGAAGTATTCTCAAGCGATGACTAATCGAGTCATCGCTTTTTTGTTTGAATGTTTGCTACACTTTGAAAGAGATCAAAAAAGGAAGTGATTCAAGTGATTACGAAAGTGGCTAACGCGTTAAACTTGAAAGTGAACCAAGTCGAGACGGTTCAGCAGCTCGCATCTGAAGGGGCGACGATTCCGTTCATGGCCCGGTATCGGAAGGAAATGACGGGAAATTTGGACGAAGTTGAAATCAAAGGAATCTTGGATGCTCTTCAATATGAAGAGAGTCTACAAAAACGCAAGGCGGATGTCATTGCTAAATTAGAAGAGTTGGAAAAATCCACGCCTGAATTATCTAGAGCGTTAGAGGCGGCGACTACGCTTCAACAAGTAGAAGACATTTATTTGCCGTATCGTCCAAAACGACGTACGAAAGCAGAACAGGGACGCGAGAAAGGACTGCAGCCGCTTGCGGATTGGTTCCGGGACAAATCACCCTATTCTTCAGACAAGGTAAAAGAACTCGCTCAAGACGTCGAGGTAGAGGAAGCGTTGCCGCTCGTCCATGCCATCATCGGTGAAGAATGGGGAGAGGAAGCGAAACTGCGCCAGATGCTTCGTGACCGCGTACGCAAAGAAGGACTTTTGCGCTCGAAGAAGAAAAAACAAGCGGAAGACGAAAAAGAGATTTTTGCGCAGTATTATGAATATGAAGAGAAGATTGCTGGCATTGTCCCACACCGTGTACTCGCCTTGAACCGTGGGGAACGTACGGACGTGCTCCAGGTGAAAGTAGTGTTCGACGAGACGCGTTTCATGGATCAAGCCCTCCGTACATATGAACGACTTCCGAAAGAAAAACGTGAGGTTGTCGAGACGGCTGTGACGGAGGCGTACAAGAAGTCGGTCTTCCCGGCTATCGAACGGGAGATTCGTGGGGAGTTGACGGAAAAAGCAGAAGAGCAGGCGATCGATGTCTTCTCGAAAAACTTGAAACAACTCTATATGCAGCCGCCCCTTCGCGAGGTCGTCGTCTTAGGGATCGACCCGGCTTATCGAACTGGTTGTAAATGGGCAGTCGTCAATGAAATCGGAAAAGTCGAAGAGGTCGGTGTCTTCTATCCGACGGCACCGAAACATGATATCGCCGGCGCTGAAAAAGTACTGACGAGACTCGCGAAGAAATATCCAATCTCGGTTATCGTCGTCGGAAACGGAACCGCCTCACGGGAGACGGAACAATTCGTCGCCGACTGGTTGAAGAAAGCGGAACGCGATATTGCTTACGCGATTGTGAACGAAGCGGGGGCAAGTGTCTACTCGGCATCGGAAGTCGCACGAAGTGAATTCCCGGATTTGAAAGTTGAGGAACGGTCAGCCGTTTCGATTGCACGTCGAATTCAAGATGCGATGGCGGAACTTGTCAAAGTCGACCCGCAATCAGTCGGTGTCGGACAATATCAGCATGACGTCAGCCAGAATAAACTGAAAGCCTCCTTAGAGTTCGTCGTCGAGAGCGTGGTCAACATGGTCGGAATCGATGTGAACCGTGCTTCCGAGTCTTTATTGACGTACGTCTCAGGACTCAATAAAACGACGGCGAAAAATATTGTGGCATATCGTGAAGAGAATGGACGCTTTGAAACGAGAAAGGAAATTAAGAAAGTACCTCGTCTTGGAGCGAAGGCGTTTGAGCAGGCGGCTGGATTCTTACGGATCATGAACGGGAAGGACGTTCTCGACCAGACAGAGATTCACCCGGAAAGCTATCCGCTCGCGTTATCCATTTTAAAAGAGATCGGATCTTCAAAATCAGAGGTCGGTACGGCTGCGCTTCGAGAACGATTGCAACAAGTCGACGCTAAAGCCTTGAGTGAAGAACTAGAGGCGGGGCTTCCGACAGTTGAAGACATTTTGAAGTCATTAGCTAAACCAGGGCGTGACCCGCGAGAAGATATCCAGAAACCATTACTACGCACGGACGTCATGAGTCTCGAAGACCTTCAAGTAGGTATGGAATTCCAAGGAACCGTTCGAAACGTCATTGATTTTGGCGCGTTCGTTGACATTGGGGTGAAACAGGATGGTTTAGTCCACATTTCGAAATTATCGAATCGATACGTGAAGCATCCATTAGATGTCGTGGCGGTTGGTGACATCGTGACCGTGTGGATCGAACAAGTCGATGTGAATCGTGGACGGATTAGTTTAACGATGCTTGCACCGAGCGTTAAATAAGAAGAAACTCGAATCAGGTAAAATGTTTTTCATTTTACCTGATTTTTTTTAGAAAAAGTGTTGACGGTCTTTTTGTGCCGTGATATCTTATAGAAGTCGCCGAGAGACGGCACGCGAAATAAACGTTTTTCTAAGAAAGTGATTGACAGGTTTCTGGTTTGCGGTTACAATATAAATCGTTACTTCGATAATTTCAAGCAACGTTCCGCAATAGCTCAGTGGTAGAGCAACCGGCTGTTAACCGGTAGGTCGTAGGTTCAAATCCTACTTGCGGAGCCATTTTATTTTGGAGACGTACCCAAGAGGCTATAAGGGGCTCCCCTGCTAAGGGAGTAGGCTGGGAAACCGGTGCGAGGGTTCGAATCCCTCCGTCTCCGCCACTTAAAATTACTTAGAAGACACATACACTGGCCCGTTGGTCAAGCGGTTAAGACACCGCCCTTTCACGGCGGTAACACGGGTTCGAATCCCGTACGGGTCACCATATATGGAGGATTAGCTCAGCTGGGAGAGCACCTGCCTTACAAGCAGGGGGTCGGCGGTTCGATCCCGTCATCCTCCACCATTTCAAATAAAAACGTAATCTGGTCTTGTGGTGTAGGGGTTAACATGCCTGCCTGTCACGCAGGAGATCGCGGGTTCGAATCCCGTCAAGACCGCCATTTACGTTGGGCTGTAGCCAAGTGGTAAGGCATCGGATTTTGATTCCGACATGCGAAGGTTCGATCCCTTCCAGCCCAGCTTTTTATTTGAGTCATTAGCTCAGTTGGTAGAGCATCTGACTTTTAATCAGAGGGTCGCAGGTTCGAGCCCTGCATGACTCACCATTTTCTTTTTTAACTTTATACGCTGCGGTCGTGGCGGAATCGGTAGACGCGCTAGGTTGAGGGCCTAGTGGTGGTTAACACCGTGGAGGTTCAAGTCCTCTCGACCGCACCATATGCACCCTTAGCTCAGCTGGATAGAGCGTTAGACTACGAATCTAAAGGCCGGGAGTTCGAATCTCTCAGGGTGCACCATTTTAACGGGAAGTAGCTCAGCTTGGTAGAGCACTTGGTTTGGGACCAAGGGGTCGCAGGTTCGAATCCTGTCTTCCCGACCATTTATTTTTTTGGTCTTTGAAAACTGAACGATGAGGCAAAAAAAGTTTTACAATTTTTGAATGAAGCGCAAGCTTCGTCAATTTAAGAGCTATATCAAATTCTTTGGAGAGTTTGATCCTGGCTCAGGACGAACGCTGGCGGCGTGCCTAATACATGCAAGTCGAGCGCGTGCGGACGGGATAAGTGCTGAAAGCATCTAAGCATGAAGCCCCCTCCGAGATGAGATTTCCCTTTGAGCAATCAAGAAAGACCCCTCAGAGACGATGAGGTAGATAGGTCATGGGTGGAAGCGTGGCGACACGTGGAGCTGAATGATACTAATCGGTCGAGGCTTTGATCTAGTCTATGGTTTGTGTTGATGAATCCTCAGTTTTCAGGGAACAAGCCCTGTAGAGTCTGGTGGCGATAGCGAGACGGCCACACCCGTTCCCATGCCGAACACGGAAGTTAAGCGTCTCAGCGCCGAAAGTAGTTGGGGGATCTCCCCCTGTGAGGATAGGACGTTGCCAGGCAACAACGCAGGACGACCGAGCATACGCTCGGTCGTTTTTTGTTTCTTTGAAACTTTATCCCTTCTTTTTCGTACTAAGTATGAGAAAGAGGGGATTGTTTTGTATATTCGATTAGCCACTTTAAAAGATGTTTCAGGGATTACGAAAGTTTCAACTGCAAGTTTTCAACAAGAAGCACTTTCTTTGCAATTGTCTGAGAGAGATTTGAATGTTGAACCGCCGGGATACGATCTCGAGGCGATGACACAATATATGATTGAAGAGTTAACATGCTATGTCATTGAGCAGGACAAACACATCGTTGGGGCAATCGTCTTAACCCTCACAGGTGATGACTATGCACGAATCGATCGTGTTTTTGTACATCCTGATAGGCAAGGGCAAGGAATCGGTAAAGCGTTGATACAATACGTAGAAGCTCAATCTCCGCATGTACGGATTTGGGAGTTGGAAACATCGACACATCAAACAAGAAATATTCGTTTTTATAAACAATTAGGATTTCAAGTCGTATATGAGTCAGAAGATGAGGTATGTTTCGTCAAACGAACAAAAGCAAAACCGAGTACGCATTGCTTTGAAGAACAGTCATGTGAAGGTTGGCAAGCGTATGGGGTAAACGCGAGTTTTTTGGCGGTCACAAATAGTAATGTCTCGTCACTTGCTGCGAGCAACTGTAATTTCAGTCAAAGCCTTTTTCGGAACATCAATTTCCGGAATAGTACGTTCAGTGATTTAAATTTGACAGGCTCGCGATTCAATTTTGTGACGATGCAAGAGAATGGACGTACTGTTCAAATGCATCATTCGAATCTGAGAGGTGCTACATTTAATCAATGTGACCTGACGAATGTCACGTTGACAGGATGTGATGTCGAAGGCATGACGATAAATGGCGTTCCAATCGACACTTTAATCAGTACAAAGAGAGGGGAAACATAATGGGAAATTTTCAGCAGACCCAATTAGACTTACAACAGCGTATCGCAGAGCGTGATCGACTTGTTCGTAAGCAAGAGATACTAAACAAACAGTTGAACGAGCATGAGACGGTACGGAAGGCACTACTCAACACATTCACGAAAGAACAACGTGATGTGTATGACCTTGAAGAATTCTCGCTCGTCAACACATGGCGAAAGTTACGAGGCACGTTTGATGAACAACGGACAATCGAAATGGAAGAGGCTGCTCGCGCTGAACTGAAATTACGAGAACACGAGGCGATGATTGACGAATTGACGCTCGAACATCGAGAATTACAAGAACAGCTCGAGGTTTATGAGGGCATCGACGCTGAGTGGGAGACCTTCTTAGAAACAAAAGAATCCCATCTTGCGAAAGATCCAGCTATTCGCCGAGACCTACACCATCTCACGAATCAACAAGCCGAAACGAATGAACTTCTTATCGAGTATCGGGAAGCCATCGTTGCCGGTAAGGCGGCGCGATCAACGATTGCAAAAACACTCAAACATCTAGATAGTGCGAAGGGGTGGTCGACGTATGACACGTTCTTCGGGGGTGGCTTGATTGCCACAGCAATGAAACATGAGGCGCTAGATGCTTCCGAGCAGACGATGCACGAATTACAATCTGCGTTAGAGCGTTTCTCCCGTGAATTAGCGGACGTGCAAGGGATTGTTCAGGAGTTGCATGTCGATCGAGGTTCACTCATTCAGTTCGCAGATTACTTTTTGGATGATATTTTTTCAGAATGGACGATGCATGGACGAATCAATGATTCCTTAGATCAAGTGAACGGACTGGATAAGGAAATCAGTCAGCTGATTGCTCGTATGACGAGACAAGTGGAAACGTTAGAACAGAAGCTTGACGAGACTGAAGAAAAAAGAAGACAGCTCATCCTGACACGATGAGCTGTCTGTCATTATATTTATAGTAAGGGTTCTTTTGCTTAGTTCAAGGAGAGTGAAGAGAAAATGAGTAAAACGATGGTATTTCTTATTAGAGGGATGGCAGTCACCGGGGCGCTATTGATTTTATCGATTCCATTTTTCTTTAGTTCTCCCATATCGACCACTCTGATCATTGTCAGTTCGATTTCGTTGATTGCCTTTGTGATGTTTACTGTTTCAGCAATCAGGCTTCGAAAACGGATAGAGGATGAATGACGTGTATTTGTTTTTATGAAACAACAAAATTACCAAAAGGGGGAGAATCATGGAACAACTGATTGAGGGTATCGTACAAAGCGTGAGACCGGATCAACGAACGCTGATTGCTATCTCCGGACACGGGGCAGCCGGAAAATCGACGTTGGCAGAAAAATTACGGGAACGACTCGGTGATATAAACCTGCTTCACACAGACCCGTATATTACAGATTCACAGTTGCGGAAACAAACGATCCTCACGTATCAACACGATGGAACGACCCATCAGTATAAGATGACGGCGTGTCATCCGGCCGCACATCATCTGCTCTCACTCGAGCGAGATGTCCGTATGATTCGGGAAGGGATTGGGTTTTATACGATTGATGTCCCCTATTTAGAGCGGACATGGATTGATCCGGAGAAGCCAATCACGATTATTGAAGGGATGAGTGTCGCATTCCTGGATCTTTCATCTTTTGATCAATCGATTTATCTCTACACAGACGGGGAGACTGAGTTCAAGCGACGTTCGCATCGTGATATTCAGGAACGGGGTATGGAGCTGGACTACTTACACGCTTCACATGTAGAGCGACGTCTGCAATATGAATTGTTCATGCATCCGTATCGCCACCACTTTCAAACTATCGTCAATACGAGTAAGGATGGAATTCAAATTGAAAAAACCGCTCACGAGGAACGGTGACTGAGTAGCGTATCTTCAACGCCAAAGTGATTTGACGCTCTCGAACTCGTCGGCACATTTTTCAATCGATTTGAATCAAAACTCTTCAACGAATGGATTCAGGCGATTCTCTCCGAGTTATCGATTCCAAGATATGTACTTTACACTTCAGAATTAGAAGAAATGAGCACGGTAAAATTATTAAAGAAGGGAGTACCTTACTTTGGAAAAACCGTTACTGTGGATTATAGCGGGTGTAACCCTCGTCTTTTTATTGATGGCTACTCAACTATTACTACCCGTTACCTTTCAAGAAATTTTTTCGATTTTACTAGTATCGATTGTTATAGGATCAATCATAGGTGTGATTGCTTCGATTTTGCATCACTATATTATGACTAGAAAAGAAAAAACTAGCTAAAAACATAGTAAAAAAGTCCGGAAAAGAGAATGGAAAAGAATCTTATTCGGAGCTTTTTGATCGATTAACGAATGCTACACATCATCTTAAAAAGTTATCACCGCTCACGAGGAGCGGTGACTGCGTAACGTATCTTGAATGCCGAGACCGAGCTGTTCCTGTTCGCGCTCGAGCTGCTCCCAGGTGAGGGAACGATGACGCAATTCGACGTCGGTCGCCATCGATTCGAGCGTTCGCTGGGTCTCGATGTTGTCGAGCCAGTAGTAGAGGTCGATCCCGTCTTCATGTAAGCGCCAAAACGATTTGACGACCTCGAACTCATCGGCCCATTCTCCGACCGGCTTGAATCCATACTTTTCAACGAATGGATACGGACGTTCTTCCCCGAGCGGGTCGATTACGTTTCGGACGAACATCGGCTCAAGTCCAGCGTGAGCGGTCGCATCGAGTAATCGTTTCAGTTCAGGCATCGGTTCGATTTCGATGTGTTCGATTACATCAAACCAAACTCGTTTGATGTCCTTGTCCCACAATGTAGCCTCTATACTATACGGGGCGCCGGCAGAAGAGGGTGCGTACATCGTCAACTCGAATGAAAACGGAACGTCCTCTTTCGCTCCAGGCTCTAATACAAGCGATAGTGGAATCGGGACTTCTTGAATATCAGCTTCTCGATTGAACTCGTTTCCTTCCATGGTGATGTCTTTGAACGTCGTCAAGAAGGTCAGGGTGAGTTCCTGTAATCGAACGACATTCGTTGTCGGGTTGGAGACGTGCAACGTACCCGTCACGGTCTGCTTCGGAATGAGTGCTGCCGGGTCAAACGTGATCTCGGCTTCGATCTCCGAAAAGAACCATTTCTTGAATCGATTTCCCCATTTGGACATGGCGGTCGCGCCCCTTTTCTCTGATAGTTTATGCTGTTATATCTGTTCCCGATTCCATTTTTGAAAAAACATTAAGAAAATGGTTGCTTTTTATAACTGTCTCGCTTATTATAGAGGATGTCGAAACAATTCAAACCATCGCGGGGTGGAGCAGTCTGGTAGCTCGTCGGGCTCATAACCCGAAGGTCGTCGGTTCAAATCCGGCCCCCGCAACCAATTTTTATTTAATTTCATATGTCGTCGCGGGGTGGAGCAGTCTGGTAGCTCGTCGGGCTCATAACCCGAAGGTCGTTGGTTCAAATCCAGCCCCCGCAACCAATTTTTAAATGAGATAGCGAAACGATAGCGTTTCGTGTTTTTTTTTGCTTAAAATGAAGTGTACAATGAGTACGTATGAGAAGTGAAAAAGGAGAACCATTCATGTATACATTGATTACGCATTCTGCGGCGGAGACGCAGGCGGTGGCAGAACGTTTGGCCACACTCGTCGAAGCAGGGACGGTCATCACGTTAAACGGTGACCTCGGTGCCGGCAAAACGACGTTCACACAAGGGTTCGCAAAAGGACTCGGTGTCACGCGGAACGTCAACAGTCCGACCTTCACCATTATGAAACAATATAAAGGGCGATTGCCGCTCTATCATATGGATGTCTATCGTCTCGAAGATACGGGGGATGACATCGGTCTTGAGGAATATATCAACGGTGATGGTGTCGCCATCGTCGAGTGGTCGAACTTGATCGAGTCCTCCCTCCCGGAAGAACGCTTGGCCATCACGATTGAACGGGTCGGCGACGAAGAACGTAAACTGACACTTGCTCCGACGGGTGAGCGTTACGTTCAAATCGCCAAGGAGGTGCTCGCATGAAGCAATTGATGATTGATACGGCGACGACACGTTTGTCAGTCGCGTTAAGTGAGGCTGGAGAGATTCAAGCCGAAGCGACGGTAATGGTCTCAAAAAACCATGCGGTCACACTCATGCCGATGATTGAACAGCTCATGGCAGCGGTCAAGTGGACACCGAACATGCTCGAACGCATCGTTGTCACGACAGGACCCGGGTCGTACACGGGAATTCGGATTGGAGTGACGACAGCGAAGACACTCGCCTATACGCTCAATCTTCCACTCATCGGTGTATCTGCCCTTCAGCTCATGGCAGCGGCCCCGAATACCGATTTGCCGGTCGTTTCATTGATTGACGCGCGCCGTGGCAACGCGTATATCGGATATTATCAACACAACAAAGCACTAACACATGATCAGCACGCCTCCGTCTCAGATTGGTTGCGACTGAATAGTCAAGGGCGCTTCCTTGTCGTCGGAGACGTGGAACCGTTCCGTGACGTGTTAAGTGAATATGACTATATCGAAGCACCGGCTGCCCATCGATATGGGCGTGCGAGTGATTTGGTCGTCTTCAGCGATGAGACGAGCGATGTTCACTCGTTTGAACCGGAGTATTTGCGACTCGCCGAGGCGGAAGCGAAATGGTTAGAGGGACAAAACAATGGCTGACGTGAAAATTCGTCGGATGACGTGGCTTGATGTCGAGGAAGTGACGAAAGTCGAAGAAGCGTCGTTCGCCATCCCGTGGACAAAAGAGGCGTTCATGAATGAGATGCTTCGAAATGAACAGGCCATTTACTTTGTCGCGGTCCATGACAAACGGGTCGTCGGGTTTGTCGGCGTTTGGACAATCGTCGATGAAGGACATATCACAAACATTGCCGTCTTACCTGAGTTTCGTGGACAGGGCATCGGCAATCAATTGTTAGCGGAACTTGTCGCGTTCGCCAAGTCAAAAGGACTCGTCGGATTGACGTTAGAAGTCCGCGTGTCGAACGTTGGCGCGCAAAAACTATATGAACAGTTCGGTTTTATGCAAGCCGGTCGGAGAAGACGCTACTATCAGGATAATAATGAAGACGCCTATATTTATTGGGCGAAGTTAGGAAGTGAGTCAGAATGAACACATCACTGATTCTTTCGATTGAGTCGAGCTGTGACGAGACGTCTGTTGCGCTCGTCAAAGACGGAAAGACGTTATTGTCGAACGTCGTCTCTTCTCAAATCGAGAGTCATAAACGATTTGGTGGCGTCGTCCCTGAAGTGGCGTCTCGTCATCATGTGGAGCGCATCACGTACGTGATTGACGACGCATTGAGTGAGGCCGGCGTGACGATGGAAGACGTCGATGCGGTCGCGGTCACACAAGGACCGGGTCTTGTCGGTGCCCTTCTCGTCGGAATCAGTGCGGCCAAGGCGTTGGCATTCGCCCATCAAAAACCGCTCATCGGTGTCCACCATATCGCCGGACACATTTACGCGAACGAACTCGTCGAAGAGATGCAGTTTCCGCTCGTCTGTCTCGTCGTTTCAGGGGGACATACAGAACTCGTCTATATGCCAGAACACGGTGTCTTCGAAGTCATCGGAGAGACACGTGACGACGCGGCAGGTGAGGCATACGATAAGGTCGCGCGCACACTCAGTCTCCCATATCCGGGAGGTCCTGCGATTGACCGCCTGGCAGCGGTCGGGGAAGACACGTACAACTTCCCACGCGTTCGTCTCGAACCGGGTAGCTTTGATTTCAGTTTCAGTGGTTTGAAGTCATCGGTCATCAACGCCGTACACAATGCGGAACAACGGGGAGAGACGGTCATCCCTGAAAACTTGGCGGCGAGCTTCCAGGCGAGTGTAGTCGAAGTGCTCGTCGAGAAAGCGATTCGTGCCGTGAAGGAAAAAGGGGCGAAGCAATTGCTTGTCGCGGGTGGTGTCGCGGCGAACCGTGGCCTCCGCACAGCGCTTCAAGAAGCTGCTACAGCTGAAGGAATTCAACTCGTCATTCCACCGCTTGACCTCTGTGGGGACAATGCGGGCATGATCGGGGTGGCGGCACATCACGCGTATGTGCGCGGTAAGCGCGATACACTAGCGATGAACGCGGTTCCTGGGTTATCCTTAGAAGAGAGCATGACAGTCTAGGGGGAAATAGAGACATGACGAAACGCATCATCATCGGAGGGCTCATCGTACTACTCGTCGTTGCGACGTTCTTACAAGTACGTGAGATCATCCGCGCTTACAATATCGCCTATCAAGAGGAGATTGTTCCAGAAGAGACACGAGTGAAGTCACTCACTGGAGAAGAGGCATTAGAAGGTATCGGTCGCGTGACCGGAGAGAATACGCTCATCAAGTCACTATATGGCTACACAAGTGTCGTCGATCAAGAGCCGGAGCGTGTGATCGTCGTCGATCGCAATCTCGGGGTACAACCAAAAGCGAGCGATGCTTATTATGAAATCGAGCGGGGTCGCGAGGCAACAGAAGAAGAAGCGGCGAAGTTTGATGATTTGATCGAGGAGCTCGACGAACAGCAACTGTTCGCGCAAGTCATCTCGACGCATGAGGCACGTTATGTGACGAATGGCGAAAAACCGATGACGTTCTATAAAGTGTTCACACGTGACGTCGACACGAACGAGGCTGTCTTCTTTATCGCTGAAGACGGGACGAAGCTCGACTTCCATACAATCGGATTCCAACCACTGCGTTACTTCTAACAAAAAGGTTCAGCCACGAGGCTGAACCTTTTTGAGTGCTTCAAGTTGTTGAAGGAATGTATGGGCGAACGCGAGACATGCTTCCTTTTTTTCATCCGTATCCGGGTCGAATTCAATCTTGAGCGCAGGAACAAGAATGTTCGCACCGGCAGTTTGAAAGGCTTGCTCGACGGTATCGACGGCTGCACAATATTTGGGATAATCCGTGTCCCCTGAACCGAAGGCGGCACACGGCAAACCGTTTAGCGACGATTCTTCCAAATCATATACGAAATCCTCGGCCTCATACGGAACATCTCCGTCTCCCCACGTATACGTACCGAGTATGACTGCATCATATTCGGCGAATTGCTCGATACGTAAGGATTCCAAATCGTCAGATATCGATACATCGTGTCCTGCGTCCTGCCATGTATGTCGAATCAGATTCGCGATGTCTTCCGTATTGCCAGACATGCTCACGTACCCAATCAATAGTTTCATTGTCATCACCTCAACAACAGACTAATTGAAAATGATTATCAATGTCAATCTATAATTAGCATGACTTTTGTGATTATGCTTTTAGGTTGGCAACAATCTTCCCGACGACGTGTCGGTCTGAGAGTTCGACCAACTTCTTCGGGATGTCCGCGAACGGAATCGTCTCTTGAATCATCGGTTGAATCTCGCCCGCTGCAAGCAGTTCGAGCATGTGCGTGCCGATGCGGACGATGTTCGCCTCGCTCACGCGGTCCTGTTGATGATGAATCGCATTGAGGGCGACTTCATGGTAGGAGATGACACGTGTGAACGGTTTGATGACACTCATGTCAGGGGCTCCGGCGATATGGGCGATATGTCCGTTATAGGCGATGACTTCGAGGGAAGCGGTCGCCGTCTCACGATCGACGGGATCGATGACGGCATTGACACCGTGACCACTCGTCAGTTCCATCACTCGTTGTTGCCAGTCTTCCGTATTGTAATCGATGGCCTCGTCAGCTCCGAGCTGTTTGACCCAATCATGGTTGCGCGCTGAAGCGGTCGTGATGACACGTTTTCCGAGATACTTCGCCAGCTGAATGGCAAAGCCACCGACACCACCGGCACCCGCGTGAATGAGGATCGTGTCGATCGCATTCATCGGAAGTTTTTCAAAAATGGCTTGGTACGCTGTGAATCCAGCTGTCGGTAAAGCGACCGCATCAGCGAACGAGATGGATGATGGAATCGGGACGACCATGTGCGCTTTGGCACGTGTGAACTCGGCGAAGCCACCCCATTCATTCCAATTGCTGTGGTAGAGGACGCGGTCACCGACTTGTACATTCGTCACGTCATCCGCGACAGCGGCAATTGTACCCGCGACGTCGAGACCGAGGACGTGAGGATATGACCATTCGGGTTTGCCGTTGGTCGCCGTTTTATAGTCGACGGGGTTGAGCCCTGCATATTCTCCTTCAATCAATACCTCACCGGAACGAAGCGTCGGTGTATCGACCTCCTCGATTCGCATCGTCTGCCATGTGTTCGGTTCGTGTAGTAATAAAGCTTTCATCAACTATCCACTCCTTATAAATTTATTTATCGATGTATCCTTTAAACGTTATTTGTCTTATGATTTACTGCCTTTTATACTGAAGATAACGAATACAAAAGGAGTTTACAAAGATGATTGATTTTGAATGGTATCGCAGTTTTATCCACGTGTACCAACAACGTTCAGTGTCGGCAGCGGCGCGTGTCCGCTTTTTGACCCAACCGGCTGTCAGCCAGCATATCGCCGCACTCGAAGCGGAACTCGAGACGTCCCTTTTCACTAGGGCGCCACGTCAGATGATTCCGACGGATGCGGGGAAGGAACTATACACGCAAGTGGTCGGCTTGATCGACCGTCTCGAGGAATTATCGCTTGAGATGAAATACGTCTCAGGGGAGCAACCGCGTCCTGTCCTCAAGTTCGGTGGACCGACCGAGTTCGTCACACATGAGATTATACCCGCTTTGCCGCTTGATGCTGCACAGTACATCGCAGATTTCGGGATGACAGCAGATTTGATCAAACGCTTGGCGGACGGGGAGCTCGACTTTGTCATTGCGACGAAGCGGATGGAGGAGCCGGGGATTCAATATGTCCCGATTGCCGACGAATCGTTTTTGTTAGTGGCACCGAACGATTGGGAAGTCCCGACCGACGAGTTAAAAGACTGGATGGACCGTCAGCCGTGGATCAGTTATGGATTGGAGCTTCCCATCATCCGTCGTTACTACCAGACGCAGTTCGGGGAACGCCCAGACATCCGTCCAGAGATGATCCTACCGAACGTCGACGCCATCCTTGCGGCAATCGAATCGAAGTGTGGCATTAGCATCTTACCGAACTATTTGATTCGGCATGCACTCGAGCGAGGAACGGTTCAAGTCGTGGCGCCGGAGCGTTTTGCGACGAATGTCATTTATCTCGCGCATCGGACTGAGTCAAAGCATGACCCCGTCATCAATCAAGTCATCCAAGCGCTGCAGGATGCAAAATGAAGTAGGACCCACGTGGGCCCTACTTTTTATAATGCGTTTTTTAAGATTGTTGCTACGTCTTGTTGACGGAGTGGGACGTACTGGCCGATCTGTTCAGCGACCATCGCCCGTTCTGCCATCAATTCGAGGTGTGTGGCGTCAATCTCATAATCGCTTAGACGTGACGGTGCGCCGATCGATGTCCAGAAGTCTTGTAACGCCTGAACGGTCTCCTCGACGAGCACGTCATCCGATTTGTCGTTCACGTCAATGCCAAAGACGCGTTCACCGAGTTGAATGATGCGCTCGGGACGTGTCTTCCCGACATAGCGAAGCCATTCCGGGAAGAGAATCGCAAGTCCGCCACCGTGGGGGATATCGTAGACGGCAGAGACCGCATGTTCGATCATATGAGTCGCCCAGTCCGTCTTCACGCCCATCGATAATGTCCCGTTCAAGGCAAACGTTCCGTTCAAGAGCATCGTTTCCCGTGCGTCAAAATCATTCAGGTTTTGAACGAGACGTGGTGCCGTCTCCATCATGGTGCGTAAAATCGATTCCCCGAACCGCTCTTGGAGCAGGGCGTTCTCTGAAGCGTGGAAGTATTGTTCGAAGACGTGCGACATGATATCGACGATTCCGTAGACGGTCTGGTTCGCCGGTACACTCAACGTATACGTCGGGTCGAGTACGCTGAATTTCGGGTAAGTGAGGGGCGAGCCGAACGAGCGCTTATCTTGCGCCTCCCAGTTCGTGATGACGGCCCCACCGTTCATTTCCGATCCCGTTGCCGCCAATGTCAAAACGGTCCCAATCGGTAACGCATCTGTGACGGGGACTTGTCGCGTCACGATGTCCCATGGATTCCCGTCATATTTGGCACCGGCTGCGATTCCTTTCGCACAGTCGATGACGCTCCCTCCTCCGACAGCTAGGATGAAATCGATTTGGTGTTCATGCACTAAATCGATTCCTGTTTGAACTGTCGTCAGACGCGGGTTAGGTTCGACGCCAGAAAGTTCGACGACGGTTACTTGCATATCGGCTAACAGAGCGATTACTTCTTCATAAAGACCGTTCGCTTTGATGCTCCCTCCACCGTATAAGAGAAGGACGCGGTCCCCGTATTGTGGAATTTCGGTACGGAGTGATTCTAGTTGTCCTTTTCCGAATAAGAGTTTGGTCGGGTTATGATATTGAAAACGTTCCATAGGTTAGTCAACCTCCTTGATTTCTTCTAAAAATTGAACGTCGCGACTAGCGAGAAGCGGCTCTGCTTCTTGGCGATACGTTTGATAGTGGGGTGAGGCGATATGCGTATCGAGTGCCGCCTTGTCGGCCCACTGTTCATAAAAGACGAACGCGTCCGGGTTGCCTTCAACACGATGTAACGTATAGAAGACGCAACCTGACTCGGCGCGTGATGGGGTGACGACTTGACGTAAATGTGTCTCAAGCGCGGACCCGAGACCGGGCTTCGCTTGAATCTGAGCTAAGATGGTAATCATCTTCATTCCTCCTCATCTATAAAACCCGCCTGTTCGAGAACAGGCGGGTCGCTCTCTTTCATCGATTGGCAACGAGAAAGAATCGATTAGTTTAATGTGTTGATGACGGCTTTTGCGACAGCAACGGTCGATTGTGGATTTTGGCCTGTTACCAAGTTTCCATCGACTTGAACGTTTTCTGTGAAGTTGTCTGCGAGCACGATGTTCGCACCGAGTTCACGAAGACGCGTTTCAAGCATGAACGGCATGTAGATATCAAGACCAGTCGCACGTTCTTCTTCGTCCGTGAACGTCGCGATCGTTTTACCGTTCACGAGTGGTGTACCGTCAGACAATGTCGCGCCGACTAGACCAGCTGGACCGTGGCAGACAGCAGCAACCGTTTTACCTGCTTCAAATAGTGAACGGATCGCAACATTTAACGCTTCGCTTTGTGGAAGGTCGAACATCGTTCCGTGACCACCTGGCATGAAGATGGCATCAAACTGATCGAAGTTTGTGATCGTCTTCAAATCGATTGTGTCTTCAAGAAGGGGAGCCGTCGCTTGAATGTCAGCCGGTACTTCTCCTTCTAAACTGCGTGCGTCGATTGGAGATTGACCACCGTTCGGGCTAGCGACCGTGATGTCATATCCTTGTTGTTTGAACTCGACGTATGCCTCACCGAACTCGGACAACCATAGTCCAGTCGTGTGACCGTCCTTCATTTCTTTTGCGTTCGTCACGACCATTAATACATGTTTACGCATCTGTCATTCCTCCTAAGAAATCATCCGTTGTTTCGGTACGTGACTAGAATAACGCGCACTTTAACGAAAAACAAATTAAGAAAAAACACCTTATCTATAAATAAATTTATACATAAATGAAAAAGCCGTCCCCTTCAAAAAAAGAGGACGGACTGTTCACGCTTTTGGTTGTCGATAATTCTCCCGATGCCACGTATTGACGCGGCTCACGATGAACACGAGAAGGGCGAGGATCCACATGAAGAGCGTCTCTTCATAGAAGTGGGCCCACACCGATCCAGGCGCATAGAACGTGTGAACGGTCACATCGACTGGCCAGACGACGAACCGGATGAAGAGCGTGCTCATGAGCAGGCCACTGAAGAGACTGAGTAGTATTCCTGGCCACGTCTGAATGATGAAGCCGATGACGACCGGCAGGAAGAAAAAGAGAATAGACGGGACGATGGTCGGCTCCCCGCGGATGAGTTCAGACACGAACTCGGTCCCGGTCGGCACGATGTAGGCGAGTCCCGTGAGGAACGCTTGAATGAACTCGATTCGCATGGCACGGGTACGCATCATGTATGGAGTTCCTCCCATTCCGCATAAAGTGCGGTAATCGATTCTTTCGCTGCGTCCGATTCGGTCGATAACTCCTGGGCACGGGCGAAGTCGTTGAAGACGTCCGGCTCACAAAGCAACTGTTCGATCTCATCAAGACGATTCTCATGTTGCTCAATCGCTTGCTCAATCTCTTCGATGCGCTGGTTGATGCGGCGCTCTTCTCGCTGTTGTTCCTTATCGGCGCGTTGTTTTTTCACGACGACCTGCTTCGTCTCTTCACGGGCGAGTCGCGCCAGTTCCTCGAGTTCTTCTTTCTTCTCGACGTAGTACGAATAGTCTCCGAGATACTCGTCGATGCCGTTCGGTGTGATCTCTAGAACACGCGTCGCGAGTCGATCGATGAAGTAGCGGTCATGCGAGACGAAGAGAATCGTGCCCGGATAGTCGAGGAGGGCATTCTCCAAAATCATCTTCGAGTCGAGGTCCAAGTGGTTCGTCGGCTCGTCCAGGATGAGGAGGTTCGGTTGCTCGAGCTTCAGCTTGGCCAACGTGAGTCGTGCCCGTTCGCCACCGGATAGTTCATGAACACGCTTCATGACGTCATCGCCACTGAAGAGGAACTGTCCGAGCAGACTCCGCACTTCTTGCTCGCGCATGAGCGGCCAGTCGTTCCAAATCTCATCGATGACACGGTTCGCGTCAGACAAGTTTTGTTGCTCCTGGTCGTAGTAGCCGATTTCGACCCCCGTCCCGTAACGGATGTCACCGGTGAGGGCGGTTTGTTGTTTCGTCAACACTTTGAGAAGTGTCGACTTCCCGACCCCGTTCGGACCGACGAGCGCGACGGATTCCCCGCGCTGTAGCTGGAAACGGAGATTTTGAGCGATTGCTTCCTCGTATCCGATGGCGAGGTCACTTGCGCTCAATACATCGTTCCCGCTCTGGCGTTTGATAGAGAACGAGAGGACGGCACTGCGTTCGTCACCATCCGGAGCATCGAGTCGGTCGACTTTCTCGAGACGTTTCCGCACGCTTTGTGCACGTTTCGTCGTCGTCGCCCGGGCGATGTTTCGTTGGATGAAGTCCTGCATCTTGGCAATCTCTTCTTGCTGCGACTCGAACTGCTTCTTCTCTTGTTCGTAGAGGGCCGCCTTCTGCTCGAGATACTTCGTATAGTTCCCGACGAAGCGGCGGCTCCGATGACGTGACAACTCATAGACGACCGAAACGACGCGGTCGAGGAAGTAGCGGTCGTGGGAGACGATGAGGACGGCACCTTTATAGCCGCTCAAGTACTTCTCTAGCCAGGCGAGCGTCTCGATGTCCAAATGGTTCGTCGGCTCGTCCAAGATGAGCAGGTCGGGACTTTGAAGGAGCATCTTCGCCAAGGCGAGACGTGTCCGTTGTCCCCCGGAGAGTGTGTCGATTCGACGCTCGAAGTCGTCCGGATAGAAGCGCATCCCGTGAAGGACTGAGCGGATCGTCGCTTCATATTGGTAACCGCCACGCTCTTTGAACGTATGTTGCTCTTCATCATAAGAGGAGAGGAGGCGTTCGTATGCAGCGGCGTCGTTTAGGATTCGTTCGGAGCCCATGTCAGCCTCCATGCGACGGAGCGTCTTCTCTTGCTCGATCAAGTCCGTGAAGACGGTGAGCATCTCATTCCAGATCGTCTCGTCGGATTCTAACCCTGAGTCTTGGGCGAGATAGCCGATCGTGACGTCTTTTGGCTTCATGATGTCCCCGGAGTCATAGTTGTATTCACCAGCGATGACTTTCAAAAGCGTCGACTTCCCGGCCCCGTTACGACCGACAAGGGCGACGCGTTCGCCTTCCTGGATTTCGAGTTTTACGTTTTCTAAAATCGGCTCGACGCCGAAGGATTTGGATAAGTTGTTGACTTGCAGTAGGATCAAGTGAAAAAACCCCTTTCTCTCTATTTAGTATACTGTATTTTTCAGCGATTTTAGGTATATTCGTTGAGTGGTCATGTGAATTCGTTTACAATCAAGGTGTATGAAATTCAGATTCGTTTGTAACGTGTCGTAAAAAGGAGGCTCTTTCCGTTGAGTCAAAACGAACCAAAGATTCCACAAGCGACAGCCAAACGGTTGCCACTATACTATCGATTTATTCAAAGCCTGCATGCTTCAGGGAAACAACGTGTCTCTTCAGCAGAACTGAGTGAGGCGGTCAAGGTCGATTCGGCTACGATTCGCCGTGATTTCTCGTACTTCGGTGCGCTCGGTAAAAAGGGATATGGCTATAACGTGCAGTATCTGTTAGACTTTTTCCGAAAGACACTGAATCAAGACGAGATTACGAATGTCGCCTTGGTCGGAGTCGGTCACCTTGGGACGGCATTCGTCAACTATAACTTCCTTAAAAACAATAACACACATATCGTCGTCGGGTTCGACGCAGACGAGACAAAAGTCGGCACGACGATGTCAGGCGTCCCAATTCATCACGTCGATGAGATGGAACAAATCATGAAGCAAAACAAGATCGACGTCGCCATTTTGACGGTACCTTCTGCTTATGCGCAGTCCGTCGCAGACGACTTGGTGCGTTTCGGCATCAAGGGCATCTTGAACTTCACACCGGCACGACTCACTGTACCGGATACGGTTCGCGTCCATCATATCGATTTGTCGATTGAGCTGCAGTCACTCATTTACTTTATGCAACACTATCCAACCGCTGAGGGGGTCCATCAATAATGGAATTACTAGCATCATCACTCGTCGTCGGGATTCCGGGTGGGGCGAGTCTATTCATCATCGCCATCATCGCGCTCATCATCTTCGGACCGAAGAAATTGCCGGAGTTTGGTCGCGCGGCCGGACAAACGCTTCGTGAGTTCAAAAATGCAACGAACGGCATGATGAACGAGCATGACGAGAACGACAAGAAAGCTATCGAAAAGAAAGAGCAGTAAGCCATGAATCATCAACCTGATCAAGAGCGGGAACTCACCGATCACTTGACAGAGCTGCGGAGACGACTGATGCTATCTGCATTTGTCGTCTTTGCCTTCTTTTTGATGGCTTTGCCGAGTGTCAAATATGTACTCGCGTATTTGCAAAAAGACCTCGTCGAACGCGGGCTCGAACTGAACGCCTTTGGGGTCGCGGACCCGCTCATGATTTACTTGAACTTGGCGCTCATCATCGGCCTTATCGCGGCGAGCCCATTCCTACTGTATCAAGTGTGGGCGTTTGTCGCACCCGGTCTGCATCCGAATGAGCGGAAAGGCACGCTTGCCTATATCCCGATCATCTTCGGACTGTTCTTGATCGGCCTTGCGTTCGCCTACTACTGGTTGTTCCCGCTCGTCCTCGACATCTCGACGGACCTCGGGCAAGACCTCGGACTCGAACAAATCATCGGGGCCAACAATTACTTCACGTTCTTGTTGCAGCTGACAATTCCGTTCGGTCTATTGTTCCAACTACCGGTCGTCATGATGTTCTTGACCCGAATCGGTGTCGTGACCCCGTACTTCTTATCAAAGATTCGAAAGTACGCATACTTCGCCCTATTCGTGATCGCGGCATTCATCACACCGCCGGATTTGACGTCGCACCTCATGGTGTCGTTACCACTCTTCTTCCTATATGAAATCAGTTTATCGATTTCACGTATCACCTACAAAGGGGTGCTGCGCCGGGAAAAAGAGGCGATGGTGCAAGAACAGATGGATTTAATGAAACAGATGAATGAAAAATGAGCATCGTTCCGTAAGTGGGATGATGCTTTTTTGTTGTGACATACTGTTATGATAGGAAACGAGTGATTGAGAAAATTTTCCATTTTATATGCTATAATAAAAAGAGGCACAGATGTAAGGGAGGATGCACGATGATTCGGGAGTACAACGGAGAGGACTTTATATTGCTAGGCACGATGACAACCATCTTACTGTTTTTCTTATTTTTCTCTATACAATCTCGATCGCGACGTCAATTCATCGTTTCGTCGTTCCTACTCGTGACTGGCTATATCTTCTTTCTTGTCGGAATGACAATCGTACGTGGTTGGGACGCGATTGGCTGGCTTGCACTAGGGCTGATCCTGTACGTGCTTGGTATGATTCTTCACGTTGGCATTGTCATTTATCAGAAAGTGAAAAGTAGACGTGAAGGACAGTCTTGAAAGAGTTGTTCCAATCAAGTTATGAGGAGGTAAAAAGGATGAATGACATTATCATTTTGCTCGTATTGCTGTTTGGACTGACACTGGGAGTCATCATTTCAACGTATCAAATGATTCGAACGAAGAAACAAAGGCCTTTTCCATTCATCTTGAATACAGTATTAGTCGTAAGTGGCTATACGCTATTGGTTGGCAGTTTAATGCTTGGATACGGATGGGGAGCATTGTGGTGGGCGGTCGTTGGGCTCGCTATGAACGTCTTCGGTTTGATCGTGCATCTATTTGTAATAAGCTATCATCTATTGAAAAAGCGGCGAGTCCGGTCATGAGAATGAGCGGATTTTTTCTGTTCAAACTTTAGACACTTTTAAGTGAAATAGTGAGCAAAGTCATTGAATCTTATATTGTGAAATAGTACACTAAGGTCAAGAAGTAAATGTGATATTTATCACAATATAAAATGAAACGTATTGTTTAACATAAAAGGAGAGACGACTCATATGAAAATCGCAGTCATCGGATGTACACACGCAGGAACAGCAGCAGTCAAAGGATTACTCGCCAAGCACGACAATCTCGATATCACCGTTTACGAGCGGAACGATAACGTCAGCTTCCTCTCGTGTGGGATTGCGCTCCACGTCGGTGGTGTCGTCCAACGTGCGGAGGAGTTATTCTACTCGTCTCCACGTGAACTTGAAGAACTCGGTGCGACGATGCGCATGAAACATGACGTCTTGTCGATCGACTCCGAAGCGAAGACGGTCCACGCTAAAAATCTTGAGACCGGTGAAGACGTGCATGACACGTATGATCGCTTGATCGTCACGACGGGTTCATGGCCGATTGTCCCGACGCTCCCAGGAATCGAAATGAATGGAATCGAGCTCTGTAAAAACTACGCGCACGCCCAACGCATCATCGAGCGGGCGACAGACGCGACGAAGATTGCCGTCATCGGGGCTGGCTATATCGGGGTCGAGCTCGTCGAAGCGTTCGAAGCATACGGAAAACACGTCACATTCATCGATAGTGCCGACCGCATCTTGAACAAGTATCTCGACAAGTCGTTCACGGATCAATTGGAAGCGGATATGACAAGTCGCGGAATCGACCTCGAACTCGGTCAGACGGTCGAGGCATTCCGTGGAACGAGCGGAAATGTCACACATGTCGTGACGGACAAAGGTGAATTCGAAGCGGATCTCGTCATTCTCTGTGTCGGATTCCGTCCGAACACGGGACTCTTAGAAGGACAGGTCGATATGCTCGGGAATGGTGCCATCATCGTCGATGAATATATGCGTACGAGCAACCCGGATATCTTTGCGGCAGGGGACAGCTGTGCCGTCTACTACAACCCGGCGCGTACACACGCCTATATCCCACTTGCGACGAACGCTGTTCGCATGGGGACGCTCGTCGCGGAGAACATGATGCAACCACGCGTCCGTTACCAAGGGACACAAGGAACGTCAGGACTTCGACTCTATGACTGGAATATCGCGTCGTCTGGTTTGACGGAAGAAGCGGCAGCACTCTTCGGACTCGAAGTGGAGAGTGTCGTCATTGAAGACGCCTATCGTCCGGAGTTCATGCCGACCGCAGAGAAAGTCGAATTCAAACTCGTCTATGAAAAAGAGACGCATCGCATTGTCGGTGGACAAGTGTTATCGAAAGCAGATTTGACGCAAGCGGTCAACACGCTCTCGCTAGCCATCCAAAACGAGATGACGATCGAAGAGCTCGCCTATGTCGACTTCTTCTTCCAACCACACTACAACAAGCCATGGCACTTCCTGAACAGCGGAGCGCTTGAAGCGATGAAAGACAAAGTGAATGCCTAACCAAAAAACGCGGAAGCTCATGGCTTCTGCGTTTTTTATAGATAGCGTGGTTCATCTTTCATCAAATTGGCAAGAAGGATGTAGATGAGAAAGTTAGCCGGCAAAAAGACGAATAGTAGCCGAATACCGAGTGATGAGATATTCACGTATTCAGCGATCCCGCCGCATACTCCGGCAATAGAGCGGTCCGTCGCCGACTTTCGAAGTGTACGTTGCATAGCAAAGCTCCTTATGAGTTGATATGTAAATTTTACCATATGAGTGTATGGAAAAGCGCATCAATTCAATTGATGCGCTACTGTTTATTTCAAGATGTCGACGAGTTCATCGAGCACTTGGTTGGCAGACAAGACGCCACCAGACGTGTTCCAAATATCATCACTGACTTCTGTCACTTCCCCTGCTTTGACAGCATCGAGGTCTTTCCACAACTGATTCGATTGCCATTCTTCGGCTGTCTTCGACCCGTCTGCTCCACCATATGTGAAGTAGACGATGTGGTCGCCTGCCATCTCCGGGATCCGTTCCATCGCGACTGGCTCAGCGAATTCCGCTTTATCTTGTGACGCTGGACGTTTGATGCCGACATCGTTAAGAATGACGCCGGAGAAGCTGTCATTGAAGTAGATGCGTGACTCGCCAGGAAGGAAGCGGACGACCGAGAGTTCTTTATTCACGGCGTCTCCGAGTTCTGCTTTCGTATCTTCGACGTGCTGTTCGTAGTCGGCCAACCCTTGATTGCCTTCCTCTTCTAGGTTGAGTGCGTTCGCATAAAGGGTGAAGTTCTCTTGCCAATCACCTTTGAGCGTCTCTGACATGACCGTCGGTGCGATGGCGTTTAACTTGTCATAGATGTTCTCTTGACGAAGTTTCGTTCCGATGATGAGATCGGGTTCCAATTTTGCGATGGCCTCTAGATTGACTTCGCTTTCTGTCCCGACTTCCGTGACGTCTGTCATCTCGGACTCAATGTGCGGGTACCACGGGTCGCCGTTCCATGATTTGACGGCTCCGACTGGTTTGACGCCGAGGGCGAGAAGGGCTTCTGTCCCTTCGTTCGTCAAGACGACGACGCGTTCCGGGTTTTCAGGTACGTCCGCCGTTCCCATCGCGTGCTCAATCGAGCGAGTCGCAGTTTCTGAACTTGTATCGTTCTCTGTATCGTCAGACCCGCCGCAAGCAGCGAGGACGACGGTTAAGCAAAGCGTAAGTAACGCGAGCATCCATTTTTTCATTACAATTCTCCTCTATGTAGGTGATTTTCCTTCCTGACTATAAGTGATAATGATTCTCACTGTCAACCCCTTTTTCTGGAACGCAATATTTGCTATGGTAGGAAAGGAAAGAAGTGAGGACATGAAAAAACCTTGGATCAAATTACTTTTCTTGATCATCTGTTTACCTATCTTAAGTTATATCTCCTTGCGCGTCGGTGTGATTGCGGTCAGCCATCAAGATGTGATGACGTTCCAAGCGAACGGGTCATCTCAAGCGATGATTGCGTTAGCCGACAATCGCATCCCACGGACGGTCGTCGCGCTACTCGTCGGTAGTGTCCTAGGTCTCGCCGGGCTCATTTTTCAACTCGTGACCCGTAACCCGCTCGCATCTCCTGATATTTTGGCGGTGAATGCCGGAGCGAGTCTGGCCATCGTGCTCGTAACGCTTTTTGGGTTCAGTAGTATCGCCTCGTTCACGACAGCCTCGCTCATCGGAGCATTTGTTGCCGGCGTGATTGTCTATCTACTGAGTGCGAACGGAGGGAACGTCATGTATATGACGCTTGCCGGGGCGTCGCTTGCCGCTCTATTCAGCTCATTTACCCAGTCAATCATCGCGTATGAGGAAGGCGCGCTTGATGAGGTACTGTTCTGGTTGACCGGGTCGGTCGCGGGACGATCGCTCACGCTCGTCGAGACGTTGTTGCCATGGATGGCGGCGGCGGTCATTCTCGTTCTCTTGCTCAGTAAAGAGTTAGAGACATTATCGCTCGGAGACCAGGTCGCCCGTTCACTTGGACAAAATGTCGGCATCATCAAGTTCATCGCGGTGACGCTCGCCGTCGTGCTCTCCGCATTCGGAGTGGCGCTTGCAGGACCAATCGCATTTGTCGGTCTGCTCGCTCCGCATTTGGCGAAATATCTGTTCGGGACGGCATTTTTCGCTCGTCTCGCCGGAAGTGCTCTCATCGGTAGCGTCCTATTGCTTGCGGCGGATATTCTGGGACGCGTCATCCTGTTCCCACGCGAAGTGACCGTTGGGGTCGTACTCGCCGTCATCG
The DNA here is from genome assembly GCF_902506255.1 of Exiguobacterium sp. 8H. Classification (GTDB taxonomy): domain Bacteria; phylum Bacillota; class Bacilli; order Exiguobacteriales; family Exiguobacteriaceae; genus Exiguobacterium; species Exiguobacterium profundum. The sequence goes on from NZ_LR733429.1 coordinate 2,519,995, forward strand.
GTGGGGCATTCTTCATCTATCTCGTCAGTGTCAGACAAGGAGTCTTTAAATCATGAAAACATTTCGCTTTCGAAAAGGTCCTGTCTCGTTCACGCTCCGGAAGCGTGAAATCGAGTTGGCGCTTCTACTTGTCGTCGGATTGCTCGTGTCGATTTATTTCGGGCTCGCCATCGGTGACACATTCCTTAGTCCCGCCTCACTCGCTGCCCTGTTCATCGGGGCAGGGGATGCATTCGAGCAGCTCGTCGTCTTCGAGTTTCGGATGCCACGTGTGTTGATGGCAATCACTGCCGGCGCAAGTCTCGCCGTCAGCGGTCACTTGTTACAACTGACAATCAAAAACGAACTGGCATCCCCGGAGATTTTCGGGATTGTCGGAGGTGCAGGGGTTGCGACGGCTACGTTCTTCACCGTTTTCTCGGATGAGCGAACGAATCAGCTGTCAGTGCCGCTCGCCTATATCCCAATCGCTTCGTTCCTTGGGGCGATTGTTGTCGGGATGTTCCTCTTCTATTTGTTGAAACGTGGAGTCCCACCTGTCCGGCTAGCACTTGTTGGGATTGGAATCAGCATCTTCTCGCAAGGGATCGTTCAGTTCATGATGCTCGCCTCGAACGTTTACCGAAAGAACGATATCCAACAATGGCTCACCGGTACAGTCTACGCCGCGACGTGGAATCAATTGAAGATTATGGTGCCGTTCGTCCTTCTCTTTTTGCTGGCAGCCTTCTTGATTGAACGTCATGTTCGTCCGCTTCATATCAGTGAAGCGACAGCGACGAGCATCGGCGTACCGGTACGAGGGATTCAGCGTGGGACGTTGTTGCTTTCCTGTTTACTCGCCGGTATTGGTGTCGCCTTTGTCGGTGCAATCGGTTTTGTTGGGTTGATGGCACCTCATATCGCCCGACAAGGGTTGAAGCTCCCTTACATTTGGGCGACGCTGCTTGTAGGGGCGACGATTGTCGTGTTGGCGGACGTACTCGCTCGGACGATTTTTTATCCGTATGAACTACGGACCGGCGTGATGACAGCCGTCATTGGAGCACCGTATTTCTTCTACTTACTTCGACGGATGATGAAAGGAAGCATGAGATGAACACATTTGATTTGAACCACGTAACCATCGGATATGAACAGAAGACGGTGCTCGATCAATTATCATTCTCCATCCCACATGGGAAAATCACCGTCCTTCTCGGCGCGAACGGCTGCGGGAAGTCGACGCTCCTCTCGACGCTTGCGAGACAGCGAGATGCACTTGGCGGGGAGATCGCATTTCGAAACAAACCGCTCGATTCGTATCGAGCGAAAGAGGCGGCTCGACTCATGGCCTTCATGCCACAAGTGAACGTGGCACCGGATGGATTGACCGTCGAACAGCTCGTCCGATTCGGGCGTTATCCGTACCAGACGTTCTTCAAACGATATTCGGAAGACGATGAACGGGCCGTCGAACGGGCACTCGCCTTCACCGATACGGTATCGCTCCGTGACACGCTCGTCAGCAACCTTTCCGGGGGACAAAAGCAACGGGTATGGATCGCATTGGCACTCGCTCAAGAATCGGAGACGATTTTGCTCGATGAACCGACGACATACTTGGACATGTCGCACCAAATCGAGATTTTAGATTTGATGTATCGGTTGAATCGATTGGAAGGAAAGACGATCATCATGGTACTTCACGATCTTCACTTGGCCTGTCGCTATGCTGATCATGTCATCGCATTAGCTGGCGGTAATGTGTATCGCGAAGGAAGTCCGAACGATGTCGTCGATGAGACGTTCATGAAAGACGTATTCGGTCTCAAAGTCGTGGTGACCGAGGATCCGCTATACGGGACACCGCTCTGTGTACCGTATTCACACTATGAGTTGAATGAAAAACGACCGACCTGAACCTAGTCTGCGGACTAGGTTTTTTTACGGAAAAGCAGGGAAAAAGAGTAAGGTAAGTGCGCGTCATGTTTTCTACCTAAAAGGAGGAATTTTTCATGGCTAAAAAGGAAAAACAACCGTATCACATCGTCACGTTCACGTTCCCAGAAGAGGCGATTTCGTATCAGGCGTTCAGTAAGCTTAAAAAGTACCATTCGGATGGGCTCGTCGGTTTTGAACAATTGGTCGTCATCAAGCGTGAAGAGAACGGGGCGTTCTCGTTTGAGGATGCGGCGCAGCTCGCACCGGTCAATAAGTCGACGAAAGGTGCGCTCATCGGGATGGCGGTTGGAATCCTTGGAGGTCCGTTCGGTATCCTGTTCGGGACACTCACAGGTGGTCTCATCGGCGGCACGAAAGACGTAAAACATTTACAAGGCATCCAAGACACGTTCAAACGGACGGTCGGTAACATCGAACCAGGTCAGACCGGGGTCATGGCAATCGGAGAAGAATTCGACCCATCGATTTTAGACGGGCTTGCAGAAGAGTATGGAGGAACGGTCACGCGGACAGACGAGGAGCTGTGAATCATGAAACTCGGAATTTTAGGTGCCGGGAAAGTGGGACGCACGCTCGGGGAGCAGTTCGAACGAGCGGGCTATGAGGTGCTGTACGGGACACGGACGGAGCGAGAAGGCACACTGACCTTACAAGAGGTCGCCTCGACGAGCGATGTTCTATTGCTCTGTACACCGTTCGCGGCCGCAGTCGATCTGTTACCGACACTCGACGGACTAAATGGGAAAGTATTGATCGATGTGACGAATCCGATCGCGATAGAGTTTAACGAGGTCGAGCGACCGGACGGGGTGTCGGGTGCGGAATATTTGCAACGACTCATTCCTGATACGAAAGTTGTGAAGGCGTTCAATCAGACAGGGGTCGAGAATTTAGGCGATCCGGATGGCTCCGTCATGTTCGTCGCGGGTGAAGATGAGGAAGCGGTGCGGCTTGTCGTCGAACTATCGAACAAGATCGGCTTCGATACGCATCCGCTCCACGGGCTGAAGCTTGCTCGTGAGTTGGAAGGGTTGGCGTGGCTCTGGATTCATAATGCAGTGAAAGAGCGAAAATCACGGGACTTCGCCTTCTACTTAACAGAACATTAAAAGACGATCGGGGCGATATGCCTCAATCGTCTTTTTTGATTAGAAACCTGTATAGCGATCAGAGCGTGTTTGAAGCAGCTCAATCGTCTCGCGCTCAATCTGCTCGACTTCCCGTTGTTGCCAACCTGGCATGAGGAACGCATCGACGAGTGCCCAAATGCCTGTGATGAATGCACCGAGACCGAGCGTCAAGACGACGAGTAGGAACATGGCGATTCCTGAACCGATTTTTTTGAAATAGAAACGGTGCGCACCAAATGCACCGAGGAAAAACCAGAGCAAGTAGGCGACGAGCAAGCTACGTTTTCGTTTTTCGACTTCGCTGTTCACGAGTAACATTTCTTCTGTCGTCAAATCCATACGCGAATAATTCATAGGACTCCAACTCCCTATCCATAATTGTTATAATGAGTTCGCACTCAAGTATATCGGAAAATGGATTTGTTTCCATGATTTCCTAAAAAGAAAAGAGGTTCTTTATGCTTTTTCCGATTTTGACGTTCATCGTCGCTTTCGTACACGTCGTTGGTGGGGCGGTTGCCCTTTATCAATATCCGCAATATAAACGTATGGCAATCAGTGCCATCGTACTCGGGTTCGTCTACGGTGGATTGACCGTGGCGGTGATTGGATTATGAAGTGGGGGTCAAACGGATCACTTCGTTCGCGTCTTCAAATGCAGAACGGCTATCAGTTAGGGACATACTTATTTTTAGGTCTCATCATTTTTGATTTACTCTTAGGTGACGTTCCAAGAATCTCGTTTGCGATGTATGCCTTGTTCTTTTACTTTTGGCAGCGGGAACGCGTAGAGAAAGAAGAGAAGGGGTTGGCGGAGAAGATGAAGCGGAAGTCGGATGAGTGGACGATCACACTTGTCGTCTTGCTTTGTTTAGTAGGCTATGTGGTCTCCCTTGGACTACAATATCCATCTGTTTCGTTGCTCGAACTGAGCATTTATGGCTTCTCGACAATCTTCTGCATCCGGGCCTTGACCTTGATCTATGCGATGCACCAACAACAGCTCGACTAAAAACCATCCTTCCACTGAGAAAGGATGGTTTTTATTTAGGATGCCGCTCGTCGCAGGACGAGCTTTTCTTTTACATAAATGCCGCTATAGACGAGTAAACAGCCGAAGCTGACCAACAGTCCGATGTAGACGCTCATCATGAACGGGGTGAGAAGCGACCCGATCAAAATCGTCGAGCGTGATAAGAAGTCGGCACCGGCAAATGACGTTCCGGCAAACGCTGAGTACGCACCACGTCGGTCTTCTGGCATCATGTTCGCCTTCTCCGTATTTAATACCGGTGAGTACAATAATTCGCCGAACGTTGCGATGAGCATGAAACCGAGAAGAAGGAACATCGAGTTCGCACTCGTGATGACGGCGTACCCAATCGTGTACAATGCGAGCCCGCCGAGTAGCGTGTGCTTGTTTGAGAAACGGGAGGCGAGACGTTGAATGAAGAACGTCAACGCGACGACGATGAGCGTGTTCTCGATTTGAATGAGACTCATCATCCGCACCCCGTTGATCGTCCATGATTCAATCGAGAGCGGTTCGAATGAATCGGCGAGCCGGACCGCGACATAACTGCCCATTGAGAACTCAGCAGCGAGGATACACATCGAGCCGAAGACGACTTTGACGAACGGGCGGTCACGCCAGGCGATTTGATAACTTTGGAACACGTCGACGAAGACGAGGCGAAGCTTTTGAGAGGTCCACGTCCGTTTCGTGTCCTCGAGGAAGATGGCGTACGCGATCGGCAACATGCTCGACGTGAACGTCAAAATCCAAAATAGTAACAATTGATTGCTGACATAGAGCCAGCCCCCGAGTGCCGTCCCGATCGTGATGGATAAGTTGATCAACCAGTAATCGAGCGCGTACACGGCTTTTCGGTTCTCAGGCGTTGTCGCATCGATGATGATGGCGCTCATCGCAGGCCGCCCGAGGTTGTTCGTGACCGTGAAAATCGTATAGGCGATCATGAAAATGATCATCTGGTCGAACTGAAGACTGAGCGTCATGACGAGAAACATCGATGCTGTGAGACTTGCCGTCAACACGAGAAGTCGCTTTCTTGAAAACTTATCGGCGAGATAGCCCCCGATCAACCCGATCACGTATCCGAGACAGACGAGCGAGATCAAGAAGACGCCCGCGATCCATTCATTGAACGCTTTGACAAAGAGAAGTGCCATGAACGGCATGATGGCGAATGAGACCGAACGATTAAAAAATGATGTTACGAGTCGAACTTTTATTGGTTTAGGTATATCTTTCCATTTCATCTTGTCACCTTCCATTCTGTAACTGTATGATAAACAAGACAACGGATTTGAAAAATGGACGACATGGGGAAATGATGTCCACTTTTAAGGGGGATGTGACGTGGATGCGTATTTATTTCGATTGTGGAAAGAGTGTCGCGATGGGGCGTACACGATTTCTGATATGGCGGAAGCCATTCATTTAAGCCCGAAACAGACGAAGCGTCATTTGGCACGGTGGCAAGAAGAAGGGTGGCTCACGTATACGAGCGGACGTGGACGGGGGAATTTGACGCGTCTCGAATGGTTGCGTCACGTCGAGCGTGATTTAGCCAAACAGCTGCTCGAACGCATGGAGAAAGAGTCAGTCGAGGCAGTGACGAATCAACTGGAGTGGGACTGGTCGCCGGCACAGGCGGGACGGTTCATGCGCCAGCTCGAGAAGAAGTTCGGTTACGTCCAGACGTCGAGTGATGCGCTCATCATCCCGCGCCGTCGTCACTTTTTGACGACACATCCGCTCGAGGCGGCTGACATCCACAGTGCCCACCTCGTCCAGAACGTCTTCAATCGTCTGTTCATGATTGACGCGTCTGGTGAGGTCACAGGGGAGCTTGCGCATCACTATGAATGGCAGGGGAATACGCTCGTCTTGTTTCTTCGGAAAGGGGTCCGATTCCATGACGGGTCGCTCATGACGAGTAAAGATGTGACGAAAAGTTTACGTACACTCGTTCAGTCTGATGCGTATCGGTATATGTATCGGCACGTCCGGCATATTGCATCGAACGGCACGTATCGCGTCGACGTCACGCTCGACCGGCGTCGGAATTCGTACATCCCGAAACTGTCGATGATTCATACGAGTATCGCTAAAGGAAGTGTCGGGACGGGGCCGTTTCAATTGGATCGCCATGACAAGGAGAAGACGGTCCTTCTCGCCTTCGAGAATTATTTCGGGGTGCGGGCGCTCCTCGACCGGGTCGAGTTCATCAAAGTGCCGGACGGATACGATCCGACGTATCGCATCTCATCAAGGGATTCCAAAGAAACCGGACACATCTCGACACCGTCCGGGTTCGGGCTTGTCATCTTGAACAGTCACCCGAATAGTGTGTTCGCCAATGAAGAAGCGAGACATTACATGCATCGATTGATTGCGGAGATTCGACCGGCAATCGGGACACGGAATGAACGGAGAACGCCGAACGACCGAGGGTTTCTCGGTTCGCTGAGCGGGACGTATCGCATTCCAAAAGGAACACCCGTCACGTTCGACCGACCGATTCGAATCAAACAGACGGACTTCACGAACGATACGACCGACTGGATTGCCGAAATGTTAACGCGTCACGGCATTGCTTATGAGTTCGTGCCCATCAGCTTCAAAGATTCAATCCATGACAAGACGTATTATGAATACGTCGATTTGGTCGTTCACGGGGAAGTGTTCGAGCGGAACATCACGCTCGGGTTCGAACAGTTCATGACGAACGAGTACTCGCCCCCGCATAAAGTGTTCCCTTATATAGAGGGGATGGTGGAGCGGGTCAGGCAATATGATGACCTGCCGTTTGAAGACTGGTTGCCGCTGCACCGGGAGATTGAACGCGAGTTGAAAGAAAAGTCGTATTTCATCCCGCTCTATAACGAGGAGCGGACCATTCCGTTCCCGGTCGAACTGAAGGACGTCTGTGTCGACTTGTTCGGCTATTTTGATTTTGCGAAACTATGGATTCCATCATAAGGAGAGATATTGTGCGTAAGAAGTTACTAATTGGGTTTATGATTTTTTTTGTAGGACTGTTTTTGTTTGCGCTATGGGATGGTGTGTTTCTTAGCATGACAATTGTGGGTCTAGGATTCACCATCTATGGTTATCGACACGAAGAGATTGAGAAGCTTGAGGAAAAGGTGAGCAAAAGAATCATGAGACAAGTCGATGCGACACTCATGAACATCACGATTTACGGTTTGCTGGTCATTGGTGTGGTCATTAATTTCTTCTTAGATAAACCACAACTCTCATTGATTGATACCATTTATGTTGCATTAGGTGTATTGTTCGGTCTGCGCGGACTTCTCATTCGAAGTGTCTATCAAGAAGAGATACAGGATCAATCGAAAGTTACAACCATAAGAAAAACCCCGAGCTCATAAGACTCGGGGTTTCATTATGCGGATTTGTCCGTGCCTTCTTTTTTGACTTTTCGGGCGAGTGCCAAGATTTGATACACTTTGAAAAAGTCGTAAGCGGCGACGGCGATGATGAAGTACGTCCAGAAGCTGAAACCGTACTCTTGTACCGAGAAGTACGCGAGGACGGTGAACAACACACCAAACGATAGACTGAAGAGCATCATCACTTTTAATTGTCGCGGCATAACTGCCACCTCATTTCTACATTAAAAATAGTACGAGCATCACGAGCGCGTTGTTAAACGCGTGGATGGCGATCGGAACGATCAATCGTCTTGTCTTCGCATACGCGTAAGAGAACGCGAAACTCATCGCGATATAGACGAGGAAGCGATTGTCTTGGTGGATGAGTGCGAATAAGATCGAACTGACACCAAAGGCGATCCAGAACCCAAAGCGTGCGTTCAAGTTCCCGAACAAAATATGACGGAAAAGAATCTCTTCGATGATTGGTCCGAGCAAGACGACCGGCAAAATCATCAGTGGAATAACTTCCACCATATCAGCGATGTTTTGTGTGTTCATCGATTCGACGAGTTCGCCCGAGATGGCCGTCTCAATCAAGTTCGCCACGATGACGAGCCCGTATTGCATCAAAATCCCGAGCCCGATCCATTTGACCGTGTCGTTCAAGTTCGACTGGATACCTTGGGCTTTGTATTGTTTCAAGTCTGGCCAGATGAGCAAGATTGACAGAACAATCGTCACACCGAATCCGATGGCGAGCCAGAGCCCGACGAACGTTTCTGTTAGCCATTCCGGTCGTACTTCACTGAGGACGAGCGGGAATAGCTGGACGAACGCATATAGTAAAATCGGGGTGAGGTGCCGGAGACGAATGTTAGGCGCCATCGAAAAACGGGTATTTATCGATTGGTTTGAGTTTAGTGTAGCCAATTCAACACGTCCTTAATCATAAGAGTGAACCTACCTTTTTCTCATTGTAACAAATAAGTTCTCTTGACCGCGAGTAAGAGCATTTTTTAATGTTCCCCACTTGATTTTTTAATCGGCTCATACTACACTTATCAATGTTAGCACTCCTTTTAACTGAGTGCTAAAACCTTACGATACACATTACATCATTCATATTCGGAGGAGGGTTTTTCCATGTTAAAACCACTAGGCGATCGTGTCATCATCGAAGTCGTGGAGAAAGAAGAAAAGACGATCGGGGGCATCGTGCTTCCTGATACGGCGAAAGAAAAGCCGCAACAAGGGAAAGTCGTCGCAGTCGGTACAGGCCGCGTGACGGACGAAGGCAAGCGCATCGATCTCGACGTGAAAGAAAATGATTTGGTCATCTACTCGAAGTACGCAGGTACCGAAGTGAAGCATGATGGAAAAGAGTACTTAATCGTTCGCGAGAGCGATATTCTCGCAATCGTAGGCTAAGCACCATTATTCAAAAACTTTTTTAGGGGGAAATGAACGATGGCAAAAGATATCAAATTCTCAGAAGATGCACGTCACGCGATGCTTCGCGGCGTCGACGCACTCGCTGACGCAGTCAAAGTAACGATTGGACCAAAAGGACGTAACGTCGTCCTCGAGAAAAAATTCGGTTCACCACTCATCACGAACGATGGTGTGACAATCGCGAAAGAAATCGAACTCGAAGACCGCTTCGAAAACATGGGCGCGAAACTCGTTGCTGAAGTTGCGTCGAAGACGAACGAAGTCGCAGGGGACGGTACGACAACAGCGACAGTCCTCGCACAAGCGATGATTCGTGAAGGACTCAAGAACGTCACGGCGGGCGCGAACCCGATGATCCTTCGTAAAGGAATCGACAAAGCGGTCACACGTGCGCTTGAAGAGTTGAAAGCCATCTCGAAACCAATCGAGTCAAAAGAAGCGATCGCACAAGTCGCGGCTATCTCGGCAGCGGACGAAGAAGTCGGCGAATTGATCGCAGAAGCGATGGAGCGCGTCGGCAACGACGGTGTCATCACAATCGAAGAATCGCGCGGCTTCACGACAGAACTCGATGTCGTTGAAGGGATGCAGTTCGACCGTGGCTACCTGTCACCATACATGATCTCAGACTCTGACAAGATGGAAGCGTCACTCGACAACCCGTACATCTTGATCACAGACAAGAAAATCTCAAACATTCAAGAAATCATCCCGGTGCTCGAGCAAGTCGTGCAACAAGGGAAGCCGATCTTGATCGTCGCAGAAGATATCGAAGGCGATGCCCTCGCGACACTCGTCTTGAACAAACTCCGTGGTACGTTCAACGCGGTAGCCGTCAAAGCACCAGGATTCGGTGACCGTCGTAAAGCGATGCTTGAAGACCTCGCGACACTCACAGGTGGTCAAGTCATCACAGAAGACCTCGGTTTCGATCTCAAATCAGCATCACTCGACATGCTCGGTCGCGCATCGAAAGTCGTCGTCACAAAAGACACAACGACTGTCGTCGAAGGTGCAGGGAACGAAGACGCGATTAAAGCCCGCGTTCAAACGATCCGTAACCAAATCGAAGAGACAACGTCTGACTTCGACCGTGAAAAACTCCAAGAGCGTCTCGCGAAACTCGCAGGTGGCGTAGCCGTCGTTAAAGTCGGTGCAGCTACGGAGACAGAGCTCAAAGAGCGTAAACTCCGCATCGAAGACGCACTCAACGCGACACGTGCAGCTGTTGAAGAAGGAATCGTTGCAGGTGGTGGTACATCACTCATCAACGTCATCCCAGCCGTTCGTGCGCTCCTTGCAGAAGTGACAGCGGACGAAGCGACTGGTGTGAAACTCGTCCTTCGTGCACTCGAAGCACCGGTCCGTCAAATCGCGGAAAACGCGGGTGAAGAAGGTTCGGTCATCGTCGAGAAACTTAAGAACGAGTCAGTCGGTGTCGGGTACAACGCGGCAACTGGCGAATATGTCGACATGATCGCACATGGTATCGTCGACCCAGCGAAAGTGACGCGTTCAGCACTCCAAAACGCAGCATCTGTCTCAGCGATGTTCCTCACAACGGAGGCCGTCATCGCAGACAAGCCAGAAAAAGATGGCCCTGCAATGCCTGACATGGGCGGCATGGGTGGAATGGGCGGTATGATGTAAGTCATACGCCTTAATGAGAACCATTCATCAGCGAAAGCTGGTGAATGGTTTTTTTGTTTTATATATTGGAAATAAATTAAATACACCCTTTGGCCCTTATTATTTTCTTTTATAGATAATATTTACTTAAATGTAATTAAGAACTTAATTAATGATTACTGGTGGTATAATATAGAAATTAAATAAGGAGGGTTAAAATTGAAAAAAATAAAGCTAATCACATCTCTAGTACTAGTTAGTTCAATTTCTATCTCGAATGTTCAAATGCTTACACCAGTTTCAGCAGAAGAGGAAAAATATAATCTGTTTTCTGAAGTAAATGTGCTTAAAGACACTGACGAAGTTATGATTTATACAGTTAATGAGGAAGGTTCTTTATATAAATATTATGAGTATATAAGTTTATATAAAGTAAAAACGTATAAGTATTTGATTGCAAACAATGAAGAAATACTAGTTGAAAATTTTGAAACGGTTTTTAATTCCGAAGGGAATATAATTGAATCTGAAATAGCAAATCAAACTAGTGAAGTTGACAATTTAGATTATGGAACTACATATAATCAAGTGAGCAGCGTTTCACAAGGTATTTCTTTAGCAAGTGCAAGTGGTAAATGGGTTAAAACTAGTTCGGTTGCCGGTATGAGTTATATTCAATACTCTAATGGGGGAGGATTGGCTAGATACAGTACTATGGAAAAGAAAATACCTAAATACAATACAAAATTTAATGAATATACGAAAAAGGTAGACTCTCTGATTAACATTGAGCGTAGTACTTTGATTAGCGCCTTTGGATTGGGCGGTATCGATGCTCTCATAAAAGCTTTTTCAGGTAAAAAGATGAGTGTGGCAGCAGTGAAAAAATTCGCTTCATCAGTTTTAAAAGGTACAATAGGAGTAGGGACTGCATACAACATAATTGACTATGTTCTTACTTATGATAAAACTCATAAACAATTTTATAGTATCCCGGGAAGTTATTATTATTGGAAGAGACTTTAAAGTATAAGACAAGACTTGAATGGATGTTAGAACATGACATAACCATCTTCAATAATGAATCTTCAAATTGAAACCTACTTATCCTTCATTCGTAATGATCGAAGGAGGGGGGGTTCGATGGCACCACATTGCACGAATTGTCACTATAAATGGAAAATGAAAGAGGTATGGTCACTTGGATTTTCCAAAGACAGAAAAGCATGTCCGAATTGTGGACACACGCAATATATTTCTGGTGAAACTCAGCGTCTATTTACATTAGGCTATTTGAGTCTTCTATTTGTTCCATTTCTTCTATTTCGAATCCGATTAAGCGATGAGAATAATCCATTCCTGTAACAAGGATAACGAAAAACAGGGCTACGATGCGTAGTCCTGTTTTTGTATGGTCTTAACATTCAGTCTGTCTGTTTCCGGTTATACATCACGACACTACCGACGAATGCAGCAAGCGCCCACGCCGTAAGCAAACCGAGCTCTAGCCCGACGGCACCGAAGTTCGCACCGTCGTCCACTTGATGAGCTACATCAATCAAGAGCACGTTCGGTAAATACTCAAGCACTCCGATGATGGCGAAACGATCTTGTAGTGGTAACAACATCGGTGAGAACGAGAAGAAAAAGAACGGCAACATGACAATCAATGAAGCTTCCATGACCGTCTTCGTCATCAAGCCGAACATCGTTCCGATTCCGATATAAAAGAATGTTGAAACGATGAGCGCGAGGGCGATCACAGCCAGATTTTGTGGAGCATAATCCATCAAAAATGACGAGGCTACGATGAGGATCATCGTCGTCACGAATGTGAGAGCGCTCTTTCCGAGCAAGATGTCGAGCGTACTCGCCGGGGACAACATGAGCCCGCGAAGCGTGTTCTTCTCTTTCTCTTCGGCGATCAATGCACACTGCACAAAGATCGCGACGAGGCTGAACGTGATGTTGATGACGAAGTACGTGATATCGACGCCGCCGTCACCGATTCGCGAATAGAAGACGGCGAAGAAGAGCGGCATGATCAAGGTCGACGAGACGAACAAGTTTCGAGACAAATCCTTGTAGTCTTTTTGGAAAATGGCGAGTGCGCGTTTCATTGAAAAAGTCATGATAATTTCCTCCCTGTCACTTCGATAAAGATGTCGCCGAGTGTCGGTTCATTGGAGTGGATCGACGCGATATTTTTAGCACGCATCTGTTTATGGAGCCAGTCCGCGCCTTCGTCGGTTTGTGTCACTTCATGCGTCTGACCGTTGTTCAATTCAACTCGCATCGATCCTGTCGCATATTTCCTGCGCAATACGTTCGGAGCATCGAGTAATTGAATCGACCCTTGATGTAAAAAAGCGACACGGTCACACAGCTCTTCGGCTTCTTGCATGTCGTGGGTCGTTAAAAATATGGTCGTTCCGTTTGCCTTCAACCGTTCAATCCCTTTATAGATATGTCGAGAGTTGACCGGATCGAGAGCCGATGTCGGTTCATCTAGAAACAGGAGCTCTGGTTCATGAAGAAGGGCGCGTGCGAGCGTCACCCGTTGCAGCATGCCTCTAGAGAGTTTGTCGATGCGTTTCTTTCGTTCCCCGCTGAGATTCACCATGTTCAATACCTCATCAATCCGGGTCTTCGGTTCATCATAGAGGTCACAATATAAGCTCAAATTCTCTTCTATAGAAAGTCGTGTATAGAGACCACTATTGTCCGTCAACACGCCGATACGTTTACGGTACTGTTCTTGTTTCAAGTCGGCGACCGGCACACCGAATACGGTAGCATCACCGGCCGTCTGTGCGAGTTGTGACGTCAAGATTTTTATCGTTGTCGTCTTTCCAGAACCACTCGGTCCCAAGAAGCCGAACACTTCTCCTTTTCCAACTGTAAACGTCACATCATGTAACGCTTCCTCGTTTCCAAACAATTTCTTTAACCCGTTCACTTGAATGATTGGTTCCATTCCCGTTCCTCCTTGTCGATGTCATCTTGCTTGCCTCTATCGTATAAGGAATGGGGAAAGACCGCACTCGAATGGCGATAAATGGCGCTCATCAGGAGTTGAATGAAGTGAATAGAACTGTGAATGGAGACTATTTGAGCCCCATCATCGTCTTCAATTCTGCCATTTTTGTCTTAGATAACGGAATTGTTGTCTTCTCTGAATCATCCAAGACGAGACTGAAGCTATTTTTCGTATAGGTGATGACCTCACGGACACGTTGTAAGTTCACGAGATATGACCGATGGCAGCGGAAGAAACCGTACGGAGTCAAACGCGTCTCGAGCTCGTTCATCGTGAAGACGCTCGGGAACTGATCCGATTGACTATGTAGAATCGACTGTCCGTCCTGACTCTCTATGAAGTCGATTTCAGGAGGATCGAGTAAGATAATTTTTTCGTTCACTTTCGTTGGAATCTTCTCGAAACGGACGTGGATAATCTCAGATGAAATTTCCGAATCACCTGCATCTTCTGGTTCCACATCTAACAGGCGCAAGTGACGATGATCAATCCGATAAACGGTCGATGTCATGAAGAGCGCACTCTCCATGTTGCTCGTCAACACGAGGACGGCTTTTTGTCTCGACGTCAATGTCTGTAACGTATCGCGTAAAAGGTGTCGTGTTTCTTGGTCCACGTCTTGATCCGGTTCTTCAAACACATACAGGTCACGGTCTTGGAGAAGCAACGCGGCGTACTGCGTGCGTCTGACAAGGGAACGATTGAGACGGTGGAGGCGGTGCTTGCGGTAAGTCGTGAGTTGGAGTTGCTGCATCACCGATTCGACCGAGTCAGTTGAATCATATAGGCGCTTGGTAAAGCGTAAATATTCCTCGATGGTGAGTCGGTCGTATAAACCGTCCCGGATGGAGAAGAGGGACAGCGTTGAAGCGTGGTCGATGTTCCCGGTATATGTCTTGATCTCCTGACTGATGAGACCGAAAATGATTTCTCGGGAAATGACGCCACAGTGGATAGCCACCAACTCACCTGGGTGGATCGTAAATGAAATGTTTTCGAGAATGAGTGTGTCTTGTTGGTGAACCGAGACATTTTGAAAAGTAAGCACCGAATCCCTCCTACTCTTTAATTACTTTTATATAAATATATGATATAAAGTACTTATTTTCACAGAAATTATTTACCAATTTTTTTATTAATAAATCCATTAATATTGAATTTAATGTAATATATAAGTATATATAAATGAGGTGAAACATAATGAATTTATTTGTCCAATTTGTAGGAGAGATAGTTATCCAGTATTTAGACAAAAAATCCGGAGGGAAAGTTTCAAGAACTATAGAGTCTGCTTCTGAACATATTGAAAAGAAGCATGATATTCATATGAAAAAAGTAGAAAGAAAAGAAGATGAGCTAGATAGAGTTCTTAGTTTAGTGAAATCTCAAAATTTTTCATATGAAACTCTTATAAAAAAGTACCCAGATGCAGGAGGAACATATAAATTAGCGTTGGGTAAAGAAATCAAAGAAAGAAATAAATTAATATCCGAATATGTGAAGAAAATTGAATCTAGTTATTATACTTTGGAGAGTCTTGAAGAACTCCATGATAAATCTGATGGGGAACTAAAAGCTGCTCTAAAGTATGTAATAAATAAAAATTAATAGTAAGGAGAATTCATATGCCTAGTCCTAAAGATACAAAAGGACCGATTGTAAAAACTGGTCCTACCGCCGGAAACGTTAGATCTAAAAATTCGGATGGGAAATGGAGAGCTAAGCGAAGCGATGCTGGAAAATCCCGTACAGCAGAAAATAAGTCTACAAAAAAATAAGTGGAAATAAATTTGTGATAAATAATCTCAAAGAGTAAGGCGTATGACAAGAATATCATACGCCTTACTCTGCTTTATTTTAGCAAGTACAACACCATCTACAATGTCCGCAGTCGTCACAAAGATAATTAAAAGTATCTCCGCATACGTAGCAATAACCACCACGTCGGATTAATTTATATTTCTTTTTTTTAATCATGTAAACACTCCCTTTGAATACATTTAGTTGTACCTTTATTATACATAATTTAACTTTTATATGTAGTTAAAAAGATGATTTATATTAAATGGATTGGATGTGAAGAGTATGAACGAAGTACAACGATTAATGGACGAGGTTATTAGGTTCAGAGATGATCGCGATTGGGCGTTCCATCATAATCCGAAAGACTTAGCACTCTCCCTGTCGCTCGAGGCAAGTGAGTTGCTTGAAGTATTTCAGTGGGTGTCAAGTGAAGAAGCGCTTGAGACGAAGAAGACGGAGATGGAAGAGGAGCTTGCTGACGTGTTGATTTACGCGTTGACGTTCGCTCACGCTGCCGGAATTGATGTCTCGAAAGCAATTGAAGACAAGCTCGTGAAAAACGCAGTGAAGTATCCGGTTTTGAGTGCGGAAGATTCAAGATGAAATCGAATCACCGATTGCTATTCGTCATGTATCTCGTAGCAGGTATATTGAACTTGGCTCTTTTTCTTGCGATTCCCTTATTCCACATAGAACGTGCGAACTGGATGAACGTCATGTTTCCGCTACTAACAATCATCTGGTTTGCGAATGCGTTTGTGCATTGGAGACAGATGAAACGAAAAGTTGTGTCGTGAGGTGAGTGGATGAGTGAAACGAAACAACGCTTCAATCATATGTACGCATCTGGAAAACGCTCGACCCGTCTTGCGATTCAAGTAGGGCTCTTGATTGTCTTCAGTGGTGCTCTGTTTTACTGGAACGATTATCAACGGTTAGCCGAAATGACTTGGTTCATCGGCTTATTTCCGGTCACGGCTTGTATCAAGCTTGTGTTTCGGACGAATACTCTTTTGACATTTAACGAAAGCGTACGATATCGACGACTCGTCTGGTATGAGTGTGCTCTAGGTTTTGGAATGATTGTACTATTTACACTCTTGAGTATGATGATTTTATTTAGAGAAGGTTACGCTTCGGGATTGCTGTTGGCTTGTAGTCTCGTTTTATTTGGTATCGTCGCATCCGAGAGCCTTGACCGCAAATTGAAGCAAGTTGATGCATGTCATGTGACGCATCGATTGTACAGTCGGGGAAAAGCCGGCCAAGTTGATTGAAACACGCAAGATTAGAAAAGGAGAAGGTCATATACCATTACTTGAAGGTAATATAACTTTGCATAGATGGACTGCCCTTTGATTTGTCTTACACGATATCGGCAAGAATACCGGGACGAATGCTGACGTTCGTTTATGCGCTTCAAGGTCAAGCAGGATGACATCAAAAAAAACAGCCTTCATGAGAAGGACTGTACTTCTTTTTGATGAATGAGCTGGAGCGTAGCTTCCGTGGTTTGAATTGATGCAAATTCTTCATTCAAACTAGCGAGCGACACGTCATGGATGACCTCTGCAGGGATCCATGTCCCGCTGATCGATTGTCGATCGAACGTTGCCGTCGCATCGGAGACGACGATTGGACTGAAGCCTAGGTTTCCTGCCATCCGTGCGGTCGTCTCGACACAATGGTTCGTGATTAATCCGGTGATGACCATCTGTGTCGCACCAAGTGCTTCGAGTCGCTCTTGTAAATCCGTTCCGATGAAGGCACTATTCACCTGTTTTGTTAGGATGATATCTTGTTCACGAGGTTGAATGAAGTCTTGGAACAAATGACCGTCTTTTTTGAAATAGAAGAGTGAGGTCGGAACGTTCGTGACATGTTGGACATAGATGAGCGGTTGATTTTGATTTTCCCAAGCTTCAATCAACCGCGCGATATTCTCTTCACATTGTGGATTGTTGCGGTTGCCCCAGCTTGGATCGTGAAAGGCTTGTTGGACATCGATAATGAGTAATGGAACGACTATTTTTTGCATGTTGATTCCCCCTTGAATTGGTTACTTCAAGTGTATGCAACGGAGGAATACAGATACATAGAGGTTTGATGGAAGTTTCAGCGAATGACTTAAGAAAGAACGGATTATGTACCGTTTCACTTTATTTTGAAAGGTGAATGCCAAATGGATGAAATTGATCGTCATATTCTTGAAGTGATGCAACAACAGGCCCGGATTTCGATGACCGAATTAGGACGACAGATTGGATTATCCACGCCTGCTGCGACCGAACGGGTGAAGCGACTTGAAGAACGCGGAGTCATTACAGGATACCGGGCCATCGTCAATCCCGAAAAGATGGACAAACATATGACTGCCTTTATTCTTTACGACACCCATCGTTGTGAGGCGTTCCGTGAATTTTGTCGTCAACAGCCGTCTGTGATCGAATGTCATCGCTTAGCCGGACAATATAGCTATCTCGTCAAAGTGGTGACGGAGAATGTACGCACGTTAGAGACGTTCATCGACGAATCGATGGAATACGGTCGTCCCTCGTCCCTGATTAATCTATCTTCACCTGTATCATTCAGACCCATCATATAATATAACCTGGTTATTTTTTTATCGTAGTTCTTCTGCTGAAATCTTTTAAACTAGCCGAAGAGGAACGATGAAAGGATTGAAAGGCATTGGGAATTTATTATACATACCAGCATGAAGCTGCGTGGCATCAGGCTTTGGAAAAGGGATATCTTGAGGCAAGTGGAGAACACGCACTATTCATGGATCCTGATTTTGAGGATTTTAAAATGTCTTACGATTGGATGGTTGAACAATACGAGAAGCGTACCGGCATCTCATTGAATGGGAACTATCCAATCTGGTGTTGGGACGAGTTTCCCGATTTAGGCAGGGATGGACATATTGATCAAGGTGCGAAAGGAATTGTCTTAACGGTTGAGATTCCAGATGAAGCAATCTTAGCATCAGAATTTCAATATTGGCATATCGTCTTAGGTAACGGATATATTTTTGAAAACTATGACGATGAATATGATGACTTTGAGGATTCATATTTTTCGACTGAAGTTGTTCGGAAGTCATGGGAGCGCATCTTTGACCGTACGTGGTGTGAGGCATCGATCGCGAACCAACCGAATGTCGGTTTGACATATCAGTATGTCACCCATCGTATCGATCTCATGCAAGTTCGAGCTGTCATGCCATTCGTCGGTCGCGGTGACAAATGGTTTGACCGAGTGAGAGGGATTGGATGGCGAATCGGACATAAGCTCGGACTCATTCGATCTAAACCGTTTAAATGGAAAGCGAGATCAGACGAAACGCAGCTAACCTGAGTCAGCTGCGTTTTGTGTTCGAATCTAATTGTTGTTCGATGTGGTCGAGACGTTCGATTAATACTTGTATCTGCTTCGAACGTTCACGTTCCATGAAGAGTTGCTCGTCTGCTCGTTTCTCAGAACGTGCCACGACATTGCGAATCCACAAAATACCGATGATTAGTACAGCGATTGGCAAGACGGTGAAAATGAGTCCGAATAAAAAGACCATGATGAAGTTCATATAGACATACCTCCTTTTCTGCGTCTTCATTATACTTCCAAATATAACCTGTTTGAAAGGGGGAACCGTGGCATTTCAAATCCGACATGCATAAACGAAAAAAAGGAGTTCGATACATCATGACGTTTACTACATTTCAACGAGTCGGTACGTATCTATGAAACGGCCGACCCGACTTGGTACGGACGATGCGGGTTATGTCATCAACCAGACGTCCATCCATCATATACAGCCTGAGTTTGAAACTGTCCTTTTTAAAGCAATCGAATTGGTGAAAGAAGCATTCGATGAACAGCTACACAGCATATATCTTTATGGAAGCATCGGTCGCGGGACAGCTGTTGCTGGGCAATCGGATCTAGATTTGACGGTGCTCGTGCATGAGGACGTCGATGCGACAGAATTGGTGGAGCAGACGGAGCAATTGCTAATGCAACATCCGGAAGTCATTAAAATCGATTATGACATCGGGCGTCTAGATGTGGCACTGGATCCGGCGAATCGTTTTGAATGGGGCTTTTGGCTAAGACATCTTTGTACATGTGTGGACGGGGAAGATGTCTCGATTCAATTCCCGCGCATGAAGCCGGATGTTCGTGTGAGTGAGGCGTTGAACCAGGACTTGATTTCTTCAATTGAAGCAGCCAAGTCGAAATTGCTTCGTGGACAGATGTCTCATCTGGAGAAACGCTCCATCGTGAAGCGCGTCATCCGAGGTTGGTATTTAACGATCAACGTGAAGGACGAGAGTTTTGCGGCGACTGTAGAAGCGTGCTTGGCGATTTTAAAACTTTATTTCTCGGAAGATCCGCGAGTAGAGCAAGGAGAAGTGCTGTTGAGACAAGATGACATCACAAATCAACAGCTTCTAGACTATTTGAATGAAATAGATTGGATTTAATGATGTCGCTCCTCGATTGGGATATATCCGTTCGGTCGTCTTCGCTTCACGTCTGTGTCAAAGAAGAAATAAGGGACATATAAAGCACTTGATACGTACATAATGATGACAAATTCGATTGCGGTCGAACATTGAATGAGGTCGAATAAAAATAGAGACCATATGGGATATGAAACGAGACACATCGCCACAGTCATCCGACCCTTAGTTTGAATAAAACGGTACAAAATGCGCATCAATACGATATAAGGGAAGAATAGATAATAGAACATATTTTTCAATTAATGTCGTCCTTTCATATGTAAAACCATCTATCTCAGTATAATCGAGGAGAGACGGACGACAAAGGAGAATCCACATGAAATCAATCACCATCATCGGAGCTGGTGTCAGCGGACTTTATACTGCGACCCAACTTCATCAAAAAGGATATGACGTCACCATCTTTGAGGCACGTGATCGTATTGGTGGTCGTATCTTGACGAAGGACGGCTATGACCTCGGACCGACATGGTATTGGCCGGATACGGAGAAGACCATCTCTAAACTCGTGGATACACTCGGACTCGAGTCATTTGTTCAACATACGACAGGACACATGGTGCTCGAACGTCAAACGACGACCGCACCGGAACGACATGTGTTACCGGAAGAAAGCATCGTCTTATCCAAGCGTTTAGTCGGTGGGATGACGAGTCTGGTGGAAGCTCTGCATGCGAAGTTGCCCGATGACATCGTTCGGCTTGGGCATCGCCTGACCTCGATCGAGCGACAGTCGGACCGAGTCCAACTGACGTTTCAAAATGGTTCGGTGCATCACACGGACGACGTGATCCTTGCGATTCCACCCCGTCTCGTTGCGGAAGTGGCAATTGAACCGGCATTGTCAGCGCAAACGCGAAAAGCGCTCAAAACGACTCCCACATGGATGGCTTCTCAGGCGAAAGCGCTCATCGTATACGAGACACCGTTCTGGCGAGAAGAAGGTCTGTCTGGCTTTGGGATGAGCTGGGTCGGTCCACTTCAAGAGATTCATGACGCTTCTCTGATAGATGGACCAGGTGCGCTGTTCGGATTTTTCCGTCTGTCACCGGGAGAACGGGAAGCGTTAGGAGAAGGACAAGTAAAGACGCGTGTCATCGAACAACTGGAGAAGCTGTATGGTCCGAAAGCGAATGACTTCTTGCGATTTCACTTTATGGACTGGTCGACAGAATCAGAGACAGCGACATCTGACGACCTCCTGCCGCTCACAGCATTCCCGGCTTACGGTCCGATTGAGCTCGGAGACCGTCTCCATTTGATTGGTTCGGAGACGGATACGCAGTTCGGGGGACATATCGAAGGGGCATTGCGGTCGGCGAATCGAATCGTAAAAGGGTTGGTATAAAGAAAAAGACAAATCGTCCGACTAGCGGCGATTTGTCTTTTTCATTTGAATTTCTGAATCATCAACGCGAGCGAACGGTTGATCATCTTCATCTCGTCATCCTCAAGGACGGAGAACATCTCTTCAGCGAGGCGCTCTTCAATCGCATCGATTTGTTTCGAGTACGCCAGACCGTTCGGACCAAGTCGGATGAAGCTTTCTCGAAGGTTCTCAGGATTCTTTTCCCGCGCGACGAAGTCACGTTGCTCGAGCACTTTGAGCACCTGACTGACGGCACTTTTTGAGATGGACATCTTCGTCGCAATCTCCGTCGTCGTCCACGTCTCTTGGCGTTTAAAGAGAAGCAACATCTGTTCTTGTTGATAGCTCAGCTCGAATTCGTTCAGTTCCGTGAAATATTTCGTGAACAACAAGTCCAGCTCATCGATTTGACGATACATCGTGAGGACTTGTTGCTTTCGTGTTTCATTCAACGTGTCATTCATCCTTTCTTTACGGTGTCCGTCGGAACGTTTCGCTCCGGAGATATAAGAGGACACCACACACTAATCCGATTATACCAAATGCCAATAAGAGCGTTTGAATCGGCACAGCCAGGGCGACAAGAATCGATAAGATGGCGAACGCGATCGGTTCCAGGCCAGAAGCGGCGAGTGACATGATGCTCATGACGCGTCCAATTTTGTCAGAGTCGCTTTGTTCCTGCATGATGGTGACGGTCGGCAAGTAGACGAGCATAATCATAAATCCGCTCATAGAAGCCGCGACGGCGAGAAGTGGAATCGATTGAACTTGCGTGTAGAGGAAGAAGGCGCCGAGTGTCAGAAACAGTGCGCGGAAGACGAAGCGTCCACGATGAACGGTCCGCAGGAATAGAATCAGGAAGCTTGCGACGAACGTCCCGACTGCGAGCCCCCCTTCGATGATACTTAAATCAAAAGCCGTCCCTCCGACCGCACCAACGAGAATCGGGATACTCATGATGAGTGGTCCCATGACGAACAAGTTGACGATGGCAATGGCGAACGTCCCACTACGTAACACAGGTGTTTGCGATACGTAACGAATGCCCTCTTTCAAATCAACGAGTACATCTTTCGGTGAGAGCGGCGCGACCTCGGGAATGTGATCTTGAATCAGCCGCGGCATGATCAAAATCGCAGAGATGAAGATCAAGGAAGCCGCTGTGCCGAAACTGAGACCAAAACTTCCCCACGTCAGTAGGATCCCTGCAAGGAACGGGCCGATGACGAACATCAACTCGAGCGACCCTTGGAAAAGGGAGTTCGCCCGTTGCAACTGTTGACCTGATACGATTGAAGGCATAAGTGATGACAGTGCCGGGTAAGACATGCCATCTAAAAGACCAAACAATACGGAGATGATCAAGAGGGCTGTCACCGAATACGCGTCAGCGAAATGGAGCGCAACGACAATTAACATCAACACGCCTTGTCCGATATTTGTTAAGCATAACAAGCGACTCTTTTGGAATCGATCGGCGAACACACCGCCGAACACCATCATGACGACACGCGGCAACGAGACCGCAGTCAAGATAATCCCGAGAAGCGTTGGTTGCTTCAACACATCGATCGTCAACCACGAGACGCTCAAGAAGAAAATCGAAAACCCGAGCGTGAGCGTCATTCCGGATAACCAGGTAAACATAAATCGGGAATTGTTCAATAAACCCATGTTAATAACCTCTTACTTTCATTCTTTAAAATATAGTTAAGTTAACTAAACTATAAGGCGAGAAGTTCATATCGTCAAGAAACATGACTTTGGTACGAAAATGTAAAATAACGGAACTTTTCTCGTGTTCATACCGTATAGTGGAATAAGAGGTGAATCAAGATGAATAAGCAAGAACGACTACATATAATCAAACAATCAAATCGAAAGCGACTTTTGCAACGACTTTTTCTAGCAATTCCAGCTGCTCTCGCGGTCTACTTTTTAATACGAACGGACGGGAATATTTGGGTTGGGTTCGCCATTATCGGCGGAGTGTTACTTGCGACTCGTTACTTCTTTTCGCATGAAGCAGAGACGATCAGTCAATTGTCGGAGCAAGAACAGGTGAAACGTGTTGTGATACTGCAGTATCATCTGGACTTCCTCTTTATCGCATTGCTAGGACTCGTCAATCCGCTAGCCATTCGAATCATGGAATGGTCTTGGATTCCAGCGGTTCTTATCGGTGGGACATTGCTTTATATCTTATGGTCTCAAGAGAAGCTCGATCAACAAATCCGCTGGCTCGATCCGGAGCAACCGACACGTCGCGAGATTCGACGATTCTGAAAGGATGAATGAGATGAATAAACAAGAACGGATTAATACGATTTATCGTTATCAACAGCGTTGGCTCTTTTGGAGAATGGGACTGGCAGCTCTTACCGGGATGTTCGTCTTTCTTGCACTTCAGTCTGACGGTGCGTCAAAGTATATCATTCCATTAGGGGTCACATTAGCAGGCATGTTGTTCGCCATCGGACGAGAGCGGCGCTTCGTCAGGAAGTTGACCGCTGTAGAACAAGCAAAGCGCATCATCGATTGGCAGTATGTGTCGGAGATGGGACTCCTCGTCTTGTTGGCAATTCTTTTCCCATTAATCGTCTTGATTAACTGGCCGGCATGGTCGCTTTTCGTCGTCTTTTTAGGCGGGGTCATCTTATTGCAAGTCGCACAGAAAATGCTCGACCGGCAGATGCCGCAGTATGACGAAGAACAGCCGATGCGCCGCGAAATCAAACTCGACTTCGTGAAAGACTGAGGTGATACCGTGGACAAAGCAGAGCGATTTGAAAGAATTGAACAGTTTGAGAAACGATATACTCGTCTCAACATCATCGTGAGCGTAGTCATGCTAGGCGTATCCATCTATTTTCTTTCGACATGGAGTCCGTATAGCATTCTTTTACCCGGTGTCGCACTTCTCTATACGACATGGCTTGAATGGAGGAAGATGATATTACAGCAATCCTTCAACGAATCGACACGCTATCATCGTCTATTGCGTATCGATTTTTCTGTCATGTTGATGAGTTTGATCTGGTTCACGATTTTGATTGGGTTGCATTTCAACGGAATCGATATCTTACCGTGGATGAGTTGGACGCTACTAATCGGCGGACCGTGTCTCATATTGATTCCACTTTGGATTGATCGAAAACAGTCCGCGCTTGATGAGCACCACGTCACATCAGGCGAGTGGGCTCGGTCAAACCGGGAACGTTTGAAACATACGTTAGATGATATTTCAAGGAAAGGTCGTAAGCAGTCATGACAAAGAAAGAACGGATTCAAGTAATCGGAGGATATCGGCAGTCACGAGAAACCCTCCACCTTTGGCTCACAGGAGCCCTTATTTTTTGTAACAGTTTTGTGCTCGGCTTTGACACATGGTGGATATGGGGAATCGGTTCGGTCCTCACGGCTGTCCTACTCATAGGACTGACGATCAAAGAAGGACGTGTCTTACAGATTTTCACGGCAGGTCGAGGCATCTTGCTGACAAAACGTTTGTATCGCCTCTATTCTTACTGGATTGGAGCGGTCACAGTAGCGGTTCTCTTCAGTCGTCTGCAAATTGCACCCGTCGCATGGATTATCTTCGGTCTAAGCATCGTCATGTTAGCATGGACGCACTATCAGACCGTCCAACAATTGCGACAAGCCGACCCGGAGCAACCAACACGAGATGAGGTGACAAAGCATTACCGCTCGTATGAAAGGAGTACATATGCTGACGAAAGAAAAGCGAATTGAACAATTGATGGAGCAAGATGACAGTCATTGGCGTTGGGGGTGGGGCGTCGCCATCGCGACGGTCGTGATGACGCTCGTGATTGCCACGCAGTCCAAACTCTATGCTCCACTCCTCGTCTTCATCAGTTTCTTTCCGTATCTCTGTTTTGAGTGGCGGAAGACAAAACTGCTCCTGACCTTTAACGAGGATGCGCGTTACCAACGTCTGGTGTATACAGACTTTGGCATCCAGTGGCTCTGCTTCGTATTGACCATCTGCTTGTTGGCTGCCTATTATGCCGACTCGTTGTCTCCCGTCGTCGCCATTGCCGGGCTGTTCGGAATCGGTGTGATGTCGATTCTGGCACCTTATGTCATCAATCGAAACTTACAATCACTCGATTCGCATCATGTACGAGGGAAAGAATTGCGTGAAGCGCGCGATCAACGCTTCCGTGAATCCAAAACGAACGCCTGAGAAGGGTTCGTTTTTTGTTTGAGGACATCGGTCCTTTTCTTCTTCGGTACGGAGGCGTAAGCTGACAATGTACACAGAACTACTAGAAGAATCGAGGAAGACATTCATGTTAGCTATTTTGATTGGATTGACGATTGGGATTTTATTGCCGATGCAGACGAGTGTCAACTCACGTTTGCGTCAGGTGGTCGGCTCCCCGTTCGTTGCATCTTTTTTATCGTTTATGGTAGGGACGATCTTTTTGTCCCTTTTGCTCTTATTGACCGGACAGTCATTCGGGTTTGACGGCTCGGTGATTCAGGAAGGTCCGGGTTGGATGTGGATTGGCGGACTGTTAGGGGTCTTGTTCTTAACGGGAAATATCTTGCTGTTTCCAAGACTCGGGAGTGTCCAGACGGTCATCATGCCGATTTTTGGACAGATTTTGATGGGGTTGTTGATTGACCATTTCGGTTGGTTCCATTCTGTCGAACATCCAATTACGGCGCTTCGTTTGTTCGGAGTCGTGCTCGTCTTATTAGGAGTCATCGGAACGGTCGCTTTATCCGACTGGCTCAACCGCCGAAGAGGCAAGCTGGTCGTCTCCATGGAAACGGACACGGGGAATCTGAACCTGTGGCGACTGTTTGGGATTTTCACAGGGATGATGAGTGCCACGCAAACGGCCATTAACGGCTATTTGGGAACGGTGCTCGAATCGTCACTGAAAGGGGCATTGGTCTCTTTTGTTGTCGGAACGTTGGCGCTCTTACTCATTTTACTCGTCTCACGCCAACCGGTTCCGCTCGGTCAACTGAAAGGTCAACCGTGGTGGATTTGGCTCGGTGGGATCATTGGGGCGCTCTTCATCGGAGGAAACGTCCTCATCGTACCGATTGTCGGGACAGGGATCGCTGTCATCATCGTCATTGTCGGACTGTTATGCGGTAGCTTACTGATTGACCGTTTCGGTTGGTTCGGAGCGAAGAAGAACCCGGTCACTGGTGTGCAAATCATCAGTCTGATTGTCATGGTCATTGGAATTGTATTGATTCGTTTATCTTAAGGGGGGAGAACGATGCGGGGAGTGTTATTTGCAATCAGCGGAGGCTTTTTTCTAACGTTACAAAGTGTTGCGAATGCGCGAATCAGTTCGCAGATTGGGACGTGGCAAGCGGCGACGTTGACACAATTCACAGGATTCGTCGTCGCACTTCTCGTCATGCTGGTGCTCTGGGACCGCACGTATGTCGAGATGCGGCACGTGAAGCCGCTCTATTTATCTGGTGGGGCATTTGCGGCGATTATCTTATTTAGTAATATGACGGCCGTCCACGAGCTCGGGGTCACGCTCACGATTTCCTTGTATCTCATCGCACAGTTGGCGCTCGCACTCGTCATCGACTGGCGCGGCTGGTTCGGAATGGTGCGACGGAAGTTGAACGGGATGCAGTTGTTCGGGGTGTTCATGATGATCGCAGGAGTCATTTTATTAAAATGGTAGGGGGAACGTGCATGGTTGACGCGTATGTGAAGCAATTTGAATTGACTGTCTTACCTGTCGCTGCGCAGAACGAATTGCAGCTCGTCCGATACGAGCCGGGGGACGTCATCTGTACGCAAGGTGATGAAGCAGAACATCTCCGTTTCTTAGTGAAGGGGAAGATTCGCGTTTCCCATACTTCCGCTACCGGGAAGCGCCTCGTCCTCTCCTTCAAATATCCGCTCGATTTGATCGGGGACATCGAATATATTCAGCGGACCCCGTTTTTGAATACGGTCGAGGCGGTCACGTCAGTCGAGATGCTTGTCATTCGCTTCGAGGATTTGGTTCGACATGCCCACCACGATGTTGCGTGGTTACACTATTTATTAGAAGAGATCACAAGAAAATTTGAACGAAAATCTCAATCACTCAGCTTCAACTTGTTTTACCCTGTCGAAGTGCGCTTGGCGAGTTATCTGTTATCGATGACGCCGAATGACCAAACACTCGGCTCGACTGTCGACCAATTGACGGATATCGCTGATTTGATTGGGACGAGTTATCGTCATGTGAATCGGACGCTCCGGCGTTTCGTTGAGGCAGGAGTGATTGAACGAAATCGGCGGGTAATCACGCTCGTCGATCGGGAAGGTTTGTTGGAGATTGTCGGGGAGAGCATTTATGAATAGGAGGGGAGAATCATGGTGATTGGCATGATGCTTGCCATCTTCGGCGGGATGCTCGTCTGTGTGCAAAACACGTTTAACGCCAACGTCAAGAAGCGTGTCGGAGCATGGGCGACGACGACGCTCGTTCTCTGTCTTGGATTTTTAGCATCGCTACTCATTGGGTTGTTTCAAGAAGGTGGTGGCTTGTTCCGAGTAGAGGAGATGGAGACATGGTACTGGTTCAGCGGAATCCTCGGCGTCGGGGTCGTCATGAGTGTGACGCAAGGGGTTGAGCGCCTCGGGCCGAGTTACGCGATCTCAATCGTTATGGTGTCTCAAATCTTATTCGCGCTCCTCTGGGATACGTTAGGGTGGTTCGGATTGACGGCCGTCCCGTTCACATGGAAAACGGTCGTCGGGATTGTGTTAATCGTTGGTGGGGTGCTCGTATTTCAGTTGAGTGGAAAGGTAAAACCA
The DNA here is from genome assembly GCF_902506255.1 of Exiguobacterium sp. 8H. GTDB lineage: Bacteria > Bacillota > Bacilli > Exiguobacteriales > Exiguobacteriaceae > Exiguobacterium > Exiguobacterium profundum. The sequence continues at coordinate 2,548,142 of NZ_LR733429.1, forward strand.
ACTCGCGCGTCGATGAATCGAGCGAGTTAAATGTTAAAAAGAAGTTCCACGTTTTGAACAAGTTTGTCCATGCTGCTGTCGATTCAGTTGAGTATGACAGATTGGGTCCATCACCGTTGACTTCTATTCCGTTGATTGACCAGATGTAACCAAAACTTTTGACTCATTAGGAAAAAAAGGATAAAAAGAACAATTTGACCGAATCTTTTTTTGAAAAGACATGTATAATTTAGAAGAACAGGATAGAAGGGGGTAATGATATGCAACAAGTGATGGACATGGGATGGACAATTCTAAACTTAGGGTTGTTGACGATGATTGGAATCTTTTTATTCCGACTCCTTCGCCGGCATTCAAATTAATCAGCATCTGACAATCGTCAGATGCTTTTTCCTTTTTAATGGGAAAACCTCGAAAGTTTGCTTATAGATTGTTAAGATATAGATATCGATAAATTGGATGTTTTTTACTTTTGGAGGTGTGAAAGGTGTTACGTGAAGAACGAATGGAATACTTGTACGACAAAGCATGGACTAAAAAAGGTCCGCTACTAGTGATTATCATCGGTGTAGTGACAGCGCTTTGGCTATTGTTCAATAATTCCAGAATGAGCCTATCCCTGTTCATTTTTTGTGCGGCGATGCTCATGCCGCTTCTGGTGGCGACATGGCATAAAATCCAGTTGTTTTTACAGTTCAATGACTCATCCACGTACCAGCGCTTCATCTATTTAAAAGGTATGATTCAGTTTATCCTCTTAATTGGTGTCATATCGACGATGGCGCTCTATGCACTGAAGTACATATCGCTTGATACGTTAAGCCTGGGCTGTGCGACGCTGATTGCGGGTTGCCTCATTCTCGAGTCGTGGGTCGACTGGAAGATTTTAAAGATTGATGACGAGCACGTGGTCGAGAGTTTGTTGGGATTGATGAATCGGGAGAAGAGTAAGGGATGAAACTGATTGAGAATAATTTTCGTATAGAAAAATAACGAAAACACATGAGGGGGATTCGATGGTAGACCATGAAGTTAGATTAGAACGGATGTTGAAGGATGATAAGAAACGAAAGAAACAATTGACCCTTCCATTGGTTGGGGCCATCGTCTTGACCTTCTTCTATATATGGACGACGAACGTCTTCTTGTTGTATGCCATGATTTTTTTCGGACAATTTCCTGCCCTATATAAATCATGGCACCGCAAGAAGTTATTACTGTCATTTAACGAAGACAAACGGTATCAACAACTCGTGCGATCCGAATTTTTATTGGGTCTTACCTCGCCGTTACTTGTTCTCATACTGATTACCAGTGTGGAGCTTGAGTGGATTTCATTGTTCATGTTCGTCATCGTTGCATTTATTGGAATCATGGTTCTGTTGATTCTCAGTTTTCCAATCGACCGCAAGTTAAAAGAAATCGATCCGTTACACGTGACGGGTGTCGAACTCGGTCATGTCCAGCTACAACGGAAGAAACGAAAAAGTGAAGCGTGATGAATAAACAAGAGCGTCTCCCCAAAATGGTCGAACAGGATCTCGACACACGAGGGATCAGCACACTATTTGGCATCATCGGCCTGTTTCTCTTTCTCGTTGTTTCGGTCATAAACGGTGTCACGGTGACGACGGTTGCCTTCTCTTTCCTCGTGACCCAATTGCCGATGCTTTATCAAGCGTGGCGACGGATGAAGTTGTTACGTACATTTAACGAAGACGAGGAATACCAACGTCTCGTTCGTCGAGAATTTCAAATCATCGTCGCCATGTTTGTGTCACTTGGTGTATTCACCTTCCTCACGTGGTTCGTATTCGATTCGATGCAAGAACTACTCGGTGTCGCATTGATTGGCATCATTCCGCTTCTCATCTTGTACGTGCCGATGGATCGTAAACTACGTGAAGCGGACCCGGAGCACGTGACCAATCGAGAGTTACGACAAGCACATCGTAAACAGAAACTCAGCCCCTGACACGCGTCAGAGGCTGAGTTTTTTCATGAGAACATCGCAACGAGAAGACCGCAGACGACCATTCCGAGTGTATAGAATGTGAACCGGTGTCGTTCTCAAAAGGAGTCATTCATCGTGTCACCGCGACATCATCGAGCGGTGTGTCGACCATTCGCACGAACGCTTCGTCCGGATCGGTCGTTCCGGATTCTTTGAGCCAATCCTGAAAGTCCCCTTCATATAAAATACGTCCATCGTGTAGGAAGATGACATGAGCATCGAGCTGAGCTAAGTCGTGCAATTGGTGTGTCGATATGAGACATGTCTTGCCTTCGTCGACGAGGCGTTGCAGACGGCGCATGATTTGAATGCGGGATGCCGGATCGACCCCACTCGTCGGCTCGTCAAATAAGTAGAGGGAACGCTTGATGGAAGACAATAGTGTCACGAAAAGCCATTTCTTCTCCCCGACCGACATCTTTCCGAGCTTCATCATCCATAGATTTTCGAACAGTTCTTGTTCTCGGGACGTCGAAAGGTTGTTCACATAAGACTCGAGTTTCTTGAAGTCGGGGCGCTGCGACAAACGTCCGATGAAGTAGGCGAAGTCTTTCCCCGTCAATTCATGATGGTTGTACATGAGTTGCGTCAAATAGAGCATATCCATCATCGGAACGAGGTCGAGGGATGCCTTGTCGACCGGGAGTGCCCCGGTCATACAGTCAAACAGGGTCGTCTTTCCGGCCCCGTTTTGTCCGATCAAGACGTTCAATTTGTTTGGTTGTAACGTGAATGATACGTCATCGAGCACGGGACGCGTCGCTTTCGGATAGCGATAAGTGAGCTGGTTTACGTGCATAAGAACCTCCTAGCGTGTGATGAGTGAGACGAGACTGAAGCGTTTCAACGCAATCGCACCAATGATGAAGTAACCAAGTATGGAAAGGAATATCGCCCATACCCCGAACGAAAGATCGACTTGAGTCGTCAGGTGCAGCAATCCGAGCGCGAATTCATGGAGTGCATAGAACGGGTTGAAAAAGCTGAACCATTGATCAGGTGACTTAATTGCCAATAAAAAGAGCGGAAACATCAGAATGTTCGCGAATGTCCCGAGACTCGATACTTTCACTGGAAGTGCCGTAATGGCGACACTTGCAACCGCGAACGGTATACTACCGATCAATACGAGTAGAGATGTTGCAATCAACTTGAACGAGAAGAACCCGTGTACGAGCGTGACGACCGTTGTGAATAAAAGTAGGCTGATGGAGGCGAATAAGAGTTGCGCCAAGATGACGGCGATGACATACGTCAGTTTGTTGCCTGAGATCATCACGTACGTTTTCATCAGTCCGTATTCACGCATACGAGCGAGTTCGATGCCGACACCGTTCACATATGTAGCAAGAATAATATACACCCAGAAATAAGAGAGCCCTGGGTAATATTCCGCTGTCGTTGCTTGGCGACTATCTGAAAACGACTGTGTCAAGGCGATCATGAGCGGAATTCCGAATGTCCAGATGAATGGAACTTTATCCGTGACGACAACTTTGGCATACATAAAGAAATAACTTGTGATTTGATGCATCCTGTTCCTCCGTTTGTATGTTTGTATCGTAGCTCAATATACGGAAGGTTATTGGAAAAAGTTTCAAAAAATAATCCCTCATATTGAATGAGGGATTGAAGAAAATCATTTCACTTTGTCGCGTTTCGCAATCTTGTCGCTCACTTGCTGACCGCTCAATGTCACCATCGGCATGCCACCGCCCGGATTGACGGTTCCGCCGACGAAGTAGAGGTTGTGGTAAAGTTCACTCTGTTTCTTATGTTTGAAGCCGCCATTCCGATTCTTGTCGGCGACCGTTCCATAAATGGCACCTCGGTCCGATCCATACGTCCGCTCGATATCATGGGGCGTCCATACATCACGTGTCACCGTATGTTCACGCAAACCATCGAGACCCATTCGTTCCAATTTGTCGAGTACACGTTCTTCAAAAGCGGCGTACTCTTCTTCCGTGAACGGCACATCCTGGATATACGGAATGTGTGGCAAGATTTTGATGTTCTCATGTCCTGGTGGCGCTTGGGTCGGGTCGGTCTTGTTGACGTTGACGAGATAGATTGTCGGGTCGTCCGGAAGTTCATGTTTCTCAAAAATTTTATCCATTTGTTCATGTAGGTTCTCAGAGAAGAAGAAGTTATGATGTGCCAGTTGTGGATAGGCTTTCTTCACCCCGAGATGGAGGACGAATCCGGAACTTGCCGGTTCGTATTTATCGACGAGTTTGTCGACGTACTGTTCGTCCGCGTCGACCATCTTCTGATAGAACGGAATGACTTCCATGTTCGAGACGAAATAATCAGCAGAACGGAGACGTCCGTCTTCAAGCTCGATGGCGGTCACCTTCTGGTTCACCGTATGGGCACGAACCACGCCTTCTCCGGTATGTAGCTTCACACCGATCTCTTCAGCGAGCTTCGTCAAACCTTCTGCGAGCTTATGGGTCCCGCCTTCGACGTACCAACAGCCTTGGGCATATTGCATGTAAATCATCATATTTAAGACAGCGGGTGCGTTATACGGAGACGACCCGACATATTTGACGTAATACGAGAGCATGTCCCGAAGATGAGGGTTACTGATCCGTTTCTTGATGGCGCTATACATCGTCGACGTCAAGTCGAATCCGAATAGGGTCGGGAAGATGCCTGTTTTCATGACTGCTTCTAAAGGCGACTCAAACCCTTCGGCCAAATAGCCCTTCTCGGTCGTCTTATAGATGCGCGCTGCATAATTCAACAGTTCACGATATTCTTGCATGTCTTTTCGAGAGAGGGAAGGATTCGCCCGTTGCATTTGTTCGAGGTCATGGTAGAGGTCGAGGACGGTATCGTCCGGGAAGAAAGAGCGCCATTCGAGCTCAAGTCGTTTGATGGACACATAGTCTTCCATCCGTTTCCCGCTTCCGCGGAACAATTTGTCGAAGATGTGGGGCATCGTTAATATTGAGGGTCCGAGGTCGAAACCGAATCCGTCTTGTTCGAGCCGATTCACTTTCCCGCCAATGTGATCATTCTTTTCGTAGAGTGAGACGTCGTAACCTTTTTGTGCGAGTGAGATGGCTGCTGACAAGCCGCCGAGCCCTCCGCCTATGACGATGACCGACTTATCCACTGATGGCATATATTCGCCGCCTTTCCGAAGTGTTATTTTCAAAAAACAGAATGAGTGCTACCTCTTCTATTCCCGTTTCTAAATGAAACGAACATGCTTTTACGGATTTGCCACATCCACAAAGATGTCATCCCTGAACCGACAAAAGTTATGTATAGTAAGGGAACAGAGACTGAACGAAAGTAGGAATCTAAGATGATCGTAAAAACAATCACGCTTCACTTTACGAACGGGGATGAAATCACCATCCCGTTTGATGAGATCGAATCGTGTCGGATGCATGATATTCAAGACGGGATGCGTGTTGCCGCGGATGGACAATTGATCAAAGAAAAAGTGATGCATGGACTCGACCTCGTATTGAAGGATTCGGCGAATCAATTGGAATGGACTGGCGAGGGTGGACCGTTTGACCGTATCCTAGGTATGTCGGATTTACAACATCTCGCCTTCGAGTTTGAAGGGATGCGAGGAAAGTCATACCGCATCGCCTGGCATGATTTTGAGGCAGTACAGAACGCATATCAGACGACAACTGAAGAAAATGGGAACCTGCACGTGCACGTTCGTGTTTCATAAAAATAGCCTCTCGCAATATGTGCGGGAGGCTCTATTCGTTTGACTTCACACCACCAGCGACGAGTGGTCCTTCATAGGTGATTGTATAGATGATGCGGGCGATGTCTTCCGCTGTCTCTTCCGAAGACGGATTGTTCAACCACTCATAGATGACGCCCATGTGAGCTGAAGATAGATAGGCGACGAGATATAGAGGCGGGACCATCATCTTGTCCGGGTCAAACAAGGTTACCGGGGAGCGCTGAAACAAGGCAGCCTGCATAAATTTTCGAAGTTTTGCCTGGAACGTCGGATCTCCATTTGGTCCGAGGAGCGGCTTCATGATGATTTGATTGTCTTCGATGAAGCGGATGAACGGGACGAGATAATGATACGAGTTGTCGGTCCGTTCGTCTCCGAAGATGTGCGGCAACTGATGAATCAACTTCTGTTCGGCCTCTTCAAAGATCTCGTCGACGCATTTCTCCATCAACTCGAACTTATCTACATAATGGCTATAAAAGGTACCCCGATTGATGCCGGCTCGTTCAGTCAATTGCTTGATAGTGACGGCTTCAAATCCCTGTTCTTCAATGAGACTAAAGAAGGCATCTTTGATCAGCTTCTTCGTTCGGATGACGCGTAAGTCAGTTTGTTCCATATTATTTCTCCTTTTCCTCAACACATTCATTGCATCTGTCGGAAAACCGACACGATGACCGATATTGACGATTGTTGCCACCGTGAACGGGGACTATACTGAACATATAAACCAACACGGTGTCGATTATCTTGAGTATACACGATGAGGCGCCGAAAAGGAGTGACAGAAATGAACATTCAACTGCAACACGTCGACAAGTCGTTCGGCGACCAACTCGCCATCGACAACATCGACTTCACCATCCCATCCGGAGAAATTTGCTGCTTGCTCGGACCATCTGGATCGGGGAAGACGACGCTCATCCGACTCATGATCGGCGCCCTCGCACCGGACAAAGGAAGTGTCCATATCGGCGAAACGAAGATGCCAAACATGGACATGCTCCAACAAATCGGATTTATGCCGCAGAACGATGGCTTGTACGAAGACTTGTCGGCCGAAGCGAACCTCGCCTTCTTCGGGTCGATTTATAAGTTAGGGAAAAAGGCGCTCCAAGAACGCATCACCGAAGTGCTCAACCTTGTCGATTTAACGAACGACCGGCATAAGCTCGTCCGCAATTTTTCAGGCGGGATGAAGAAGCGTCTTTCCTTGGCCATTGCCATCCTGCATAAGCCCGATGTGTTGTTTCTTGATGAACCGACGGTCGGAATCGATCCGATTTTACGCCGACAGATTTGGGATCAGTTCCAAACGATTCGGGCGGAAGGGACGACCATCATCGTCTCGACGCACGTCATGGATGAAGTGCTCGAATGTGATCGAGCCGCACTCGTCTATAATGGACGGTTGATCGCCTATGACCATGTGCAAGATTTGCTTGACCAGACCGAGAATGGTCGCGTCGAAGAACTGTTCTTGATTGCAGGGAAAGAGGGGGTGGGTGACCATGCGTAACTTAGCGAAACGTGTCATCTTTCAGACGTTGAATGATAAACGAAGTGTCGCCTTGATCTTGATTGCGCCACTTCTCATTTTGACACTCGTCTACTTCTTACTCGGGGACTCCGACTACGTGCCGACCGTCGTCCTGGATGACAACGCACCAGAACAGCTTGTCAATGCGTTTGAAGACGAGACGCTCGAAGTGGAACAGGCATCGTTCGATGATCCAAAAGTATATATCGAAGACAATGAACATGTCGATGCCGTGTTTGAAATGAATCAAGAAGGAACGACCATCACGTTACGCGAACCTTCGACGAAGTCGTCGAAGGCGGTTGGTGAGATTCAAGATGCGTTGACGACGCTCAATCCCGCAGCCGAGATCGATACGCCATTCGTCTATGGGGAAGAAGACCAATCGACATTCGATTCGTTCGGCTTCGTCTTCCTATCCCTCTTCTCGTTCTTCTTCGTGTTCATCCTATCTGCGATGGCACTCGTCAAAGAACGGAGTGGGGGTACACTCGAGCGACTCTTGATGACCCCAATCAAACGAGGACAGGTCATTTTAGGATATACACTCGGATACGGTACGTTTGCGGTCGTGCAGTCGATTTTCATCGTACTCTATTCGATTTATGTGCTCGGTCTGTCTTCTCTTGGGAACATGGCGTGGGTCATGTTGACGATGCTACTCATGGCGGGTACGGCGGTACTCTTCGGAGCGACCATCTCGGTGTTTGCCCGTTCGGAATTACAGGTTGTTCAGATGATTCCGTTCACCATCATCCCGCAAGTATTCTTCTCAGGACTCATCCCGCTCGACTTGATTCCATACGGACTCGGGAACTTGAGTTACGTCATGCCAATCTTCTACGGAGCGACAGCAATCAAGGAAGTCATGATTTACGGAAGTGGTTTCTCAGGCATCTGGATGTATTTACTCGGTCTGATTCTTTATGCAGGTGTCTTATATCTCTTAAACATGCGAGCGCTCGGGAAATACAGAGGACACTAAGTTAAAAGGACAACACCCAGTCTTGAAACTGTTGAAACGCCGGGATTTTATTGGCCAGTCCGATGACGAGAAACCAAGCACCGGTATAGAAGAAAGCAGAGATGGTCGTATAGAACGCATACGTACGAAGTTTGAGCGATGTGAACCCGGCGATGTAATGGAGCGGGTGCCGAAGGCCGGGAATAAAATAAGAAATCATAATGGTGCGTGCCCCGTATGTTTGATAGAGCGCCTCGGCTTTTTTAAGATAACGAGATTCGCGTTGTCGCACGGGTAGGATACGATGAAGCCCTTTCCCGATTAAATAGAACCAGCCGAACGTGAGCGTGAAGAGAATCCAGGTGGAGACAAATAAAAGCCAACTTGGGACAAAATCATCCGCGACCGTCAGATGGGTGATCATTAAGACGTCGTCAGATAATGGGGTAAACATGATGCCGATGGCGAGCATGGCATAATGTATGATCATTTCCATAATAAATTCACTCCTTACCTTGTCTAGTATTCACTCGCAAGCGTAAGGAGTTTTTAGTATTCTCTTAAGAAATCTTAAGAAGTTGGAAAGGAAGTGCCGTTACTGAGTTTGTTACACTCATTAATAGAGGAAATGAATGTAGTTTACTAGCGAAAAACGAGGAGGAAAGAGATGCGTTCACAACCCGTCATCTGTATCGCTGACGACGATGAAGCGATTCGAGAATTACTTGCTATCTATTTAAAAAATGAAGGATATGCACTCCGATTTGCGAAAAATGGACAAGAAGTGCTCGACCTCGCGTCGACCGAAACGATCGATTTACTCATTCTAGATTTGATGATGCCTGTCATGGGTGGGATTGAAGCTTGTATTGAAATTCGAAAGACGCAGTTTATGCCGATTTTGATGCTCACAGCCAAAACGAGCGACTTGGATTTGATGCAAGGCATTTCCGTTGGAGCGGACGACTACATTAAAAAACCGTTTAACCCACTTGAAGTGACGCTGCGTGTCAAATCGTTACTCAGACGATATCGTGATTATGGGTCAGATCGAGCAGACCTCACGAGTACACTCGTCTTTGAAAATGTGACACTTGATTTACAGACGCGACAATGTCGAAAGGATGAGATGTTGATTCGACTTACACCGAAAGAGTTTGATATTCTCGCCTATTTTATGCGTCATCCGAATCAAGTGTTAACAGTTGAACAGATTTACGAGGCGGTGTGGGGTGAGGCAGCATTTGAGGTCGACAACACAGTGATGGTCCACATCACAAAAATCCGAGAAAAGTTAGAAGACACACCACGAAAACCGACCATTATCAAGACGGTGTGGGGCGTGGGGTATCGATTATGAGACGGAGACAATGGGATCGCTTGCTAGTGAAGTTGATTGGTATCATTTTAGTCAATGCATTGATTGCGACGATTGCTTTTTTAATCATGGGCTATTCGATCAGTTTATACTACATTGAGAACGAAACAACACCAGATCCCCTGACGTCCAATCTTATGTTTTTAGGGGTGACGTTCATTGTTATTTTGATCTTTATTATTGGATTTTCACTGATGATGCGGAAAACACTTCGAAAAATCACGTATTTATCGAGTGAGATTGAACAGATTGCAAACGGTGACCTCGGTCGAACTGTCAAAGTGGAAGGTCGAGACGAAATCGCGTCGCTTGGAGAGAGTGTGAATCGGATGTCAGCTCAATTAAGTGAATTATTTGAAAAGGAACGGGCGCATGAAGAAGAGCGGAACCAACTATTCTCCAACCTGTCGCACGATTTGCGGACACCGCTCACGAGCATCAAAGGCTATACGCAACTCCTGCAAATGAATCGGGAACTGACGCTTGCAGAAAAAGATCATTTTCGTATTCTAAATGAAAAAACGGATCAGCTTGAACATTTGCTAGATCAGCTGATGAACGTAAACCGACTCTATGCCCCACATATGCAACTAAAGAAACAGAGACTCAACCTGAGCCTATTGACGACCCAACTCATCCACGAGATGGAGCCGTTGTTCAATGAGCGAGGTCATCGATTACACCTATCGATTCAACCTGACCGATGGATAGTAGCCGATCAAGAACAGCTCATTCGTGTATTTGAGAATCTTTTTTCGAACGCATGGAAATATGCGGAGCAAACGAGTCCGATTCAAATTGATCTCCAGACCAGGGAGGATATGCTTGAGTGGTCTATCTCGAATGCGACAACGACTGAAACGATTGATGCCATCCCTTATCTGTTTGATCGCACATATCGTGTCGATTCCTCGAGAGGGGTCACGCCAGGTGATGGATTGGGTCTATCGATTGCCCGCCAAATCATTTTGTTGCATGGGGGACGGTTGACGGCCGCACCACTGGAGGGTCAGGTTATTTGTTTTCGGGTATCGTTACCGGTGGAATGAGATATCCCATTAAGATTGTATCGAAGTGCTGTCCATCAATAAGCTTATCGTCCCGTAATCGGCCTTCGACTTCGAAGCCGTAGCGCTCATAGAGTGCTATGGCTTTTTTATTTGTTTCAATGACACTTAAAGTGACTTTATGAAGGCGTTCCGTTCGCGCCCAATCGAGAACGTATCGTAAAATAGCTGAACCTAAACCGAGTCCCCAATGCGCTTGCAGAATTCCAACTCCAAATTCGACAGTGTGGGATTTTCGAGCGAGCACACTTCCTTCGCAGCGGGCAAACCCGACAATTTCCCCATCGACTTCTGCTATGAGAAAAATACGATTCATTATAACTAAGTCATGTTCAATTAACTGCTTAAATGCATGCTCATCGAGAGTGCCTTCTCCAGGTTCGCGGTCTAAATAGTCCGTCTCTTGATCGATTTGCAGCCAAATGAAAGCGAGGGATTTCGCGTCGTCTTGTGAGGCTTGACGAATGGTACAGTGTTGTTCGTTTCGTATGTATGAAATAGGGTTCATGATATCCTCCTTTGTAATATCGGTCATAAAAAAAGCACTCGGACCATTGTCCGAAATGCTCATTAGCGTTTGAGTAACAACATCACGCCGGTCACGAATAATGCGATTCCGCTCGCGAGTCTAACTTGTTTGCACGTCACGTTCCTTCACCCCTACATTTCTTATCTGTTTGCTTTAGCGACACGTTTTGGTATTTTCGACATTTCTTGATAAATCGAAAGAATCTCGGTCCCGTAATTTCCTTTCGGCTGCATGGCCCACTTTTGGTGAAGAGATGGCCACGTCGTTGCAGAGCCTCGCTTGACGAGATGGAAGCGTGGGTCGACTTGTTTCGTATTCAGTGCATCGTGTGAGGCGTATGCCTTTAGATGCTGAACTTGAGCAGTCACGCCTTGATGCGGTGAACGGAAATAGTGACCTTTTACGCCATTCCCAGTCGTCCCGATTCCGGAATAGTTATGTTGTTCAGGGAGTACATCGCCACCATATCGAAAGTAGCCTGTCTCTTTCAGTGCTTGAGCGAACGCGACATCCCCACGAACACCTTCCTTAGCGCCGATGATGACGAAGAGGTTCGCCAAGTCTTCGACCGACGTTTGTACTAGTCGGACATCACGAGGATTCTTCTTTTTTACGTAATCCGCCATTTGTGGCGGAGTCAAAGCCGATACTCCCATAATAGCACGATTCTGCTTCTTCGGGACCGCCTCAACGATTGATCCAGTCGAGAGAAAAGAAGATGTGATCAGAAGAAATACAATCATCAAGCTAAACACTTTTTTCATCATATGTACCCTCCTAAACGAATCATATCCATTGAGAAATAATACCATTAAAAAGTAAGATTGACCCATTATTATAATGATTATTGTGTACCGAATACATTCATTCTTGTTTATAGTAAACGTATAAAGAAATAGGGGGAAAATAATGTGTACAGAGCCTACCAGTTTAAATTGAGCTTGATGTAAGTATGTGTGACGGTAAAAAACTAGAGTGTTAAGAGACCGAGTTGCGATGCGATTCGGTTTATTTGTGGATTTTAGTAAATCTACGTTAATTGTAGAATTAAAACCTGATAAGAAAAAGTACCCACCTTAAGTAAAATAATGTAATAAAATGAAGAGGTATTGAGCACTAACGTGTTGAAAAAAATAATAGGTCTAAAGAAAGGGTGAGAGAGTGGATTACACTGCACACGTTCGATCATCTGACCATGCGATTCAAACTGTCAAAGAACACCTGTTAGATGCTCAAGAACTTGCCGAAAAGTGGGGGAATTCTTTAAGGATTTCTAAAATTTGTGGTCTGGCTGCTTTATTGCATGACTTAGGAAAGTATAGTGATGCGTTTCAAGATTATATACGTAGGGCAACCTCTGGAGAAAAAGTAACTCGTGGAGAAGTCGATCACGCGACTGCTGGGGGGCGTTTGCTTTTTGACATGTTGAAAGGTACGAGTGTAACGAAGCAATTGCTAGCAGAAATAGTTAGCAACGCAATCATCTCACATCATGGTAATCTGCATGACTATGTATCAGGAGAAGAGTCTCCGTTTTTAAAACGAGTCGAAATGAAAGCGCTTGAAGAATATGAACTCTGTAAATATCGCTTCTTTGATGAAGTGATGTCTGAGTCTGATTTAAATCGATATGTTGAATCAGCTCATTTAGAAATGCTCGAATACTTTAAAAGAGTAGGCCAGAACACATCGGTTTCCACTTTCTTGACCAAGTTTATATTTAGCGTGTTGTTAGATGCCGATCGAACAAATACGCGACAGTTTGAAACAAATCAACCAGAATACACTCTTATGAGTGACTTTGCAGTGTATATGCAACGGTTAGAAGATTATATTTCTCATTTAGGGAAGAAGTCCTCGGATACACCGATTAATCTGTTAAGACAACAAATGTCCGATCAATGTCGGGAACATGCCAAGCAACCAAGTGGTATTTATACCTTGTCGATTCCGACAGGTGGCGGTAAAACATTGGCTAGTCTCAGATACGCACTCCATCATTCAATTCTTTATAACAAACAACGCATTATTTACGTTGTTCCATTCACCACAATCATCGAGCAAAACGCTCAAGTTACTCGCGATGTCTTAAACACACAAGAAGTTGTTGAGCATCATTCTAATGTAATTCAATCAGATGATTTTTCTGATGATGAAATCAATCTCCAAGCAAAACTAAATTTAGCAAAAGACAATTGGGATGCTCCAATTATTTTCACGACGATGGTTCAATATTTGAATACGTTTTATGCGAAAGGAAATCGAAACACGCGGCGTATGCATCATCTAAGTGACGCAGTCATCATTTTCGATGAAGTACAAAAAGTCCCGACGAAGTGCGTGTCATTATTCAACGAGTCTTTAAACTATTTGAAAACTGGGGTGAACACAAGTGTTCTATTATGTACCGCGACACAGCCGGCTCTCGATTTTGTTAAACGTCGACTTGTTAACGATGGTGAAATCATTTCCAATCTTCCCATGGTATCGGATTCTTTCAAACGAACAGAGCTGGAAGTGTTGGTAGAAGATTACGACACGGAAAAACTAAGTGTATTACTACAAGATCGAGCAGCTGATCATAAGGGTATTCTCGTTATTTTGAATACAAAGTCAGTTGTCAGAAAGTTATACGAATCACTAAAAACGACATTTCAGGAAGAAGAGTTATTTCATCTTAGCACTTCGATGTGTGCGGCTCACCGTAAAGATCTTTTAAAAAGGATCACTGAGCGATTGAAGGCAAATAAACGTGTAGTTTGTATTAGTACACAATTGATTGAGGCTGGGGTGGACGTCAGCTTCCCTTGTGTTATCCGTTCCTATGCAGGACTAGATTCACTTGCACAGGCCGCCGGTCGTTGTAATCGTCACGGTGAATTAGAAATCAGCACAGTTTATGTAGTCAATCATATCGAGGAGGATGTATCGAAATTAACTGACATTGAAAAAGGACAACAAATTGTAAAGCGGATGATAGTGGACTTGAAAAGAGATTCAAGTGCTTATGATGGTGACTTGCTCTCACCAGCTGCGATGAGAAGATATTTTACAGAATTTTATCAGGTTCGTGAATCTGAATTGGATTATCCGATAAAAACTAGTCAATGTTTGGCTCCTATGCTTTTTGACATGAGCGAGAACAATAACGAAAAACAATCACTGTTAACTGCGCGACATCGTACGGTCGCTGACCACTTTCAAGTCATTGATGAGTTAACAACAGATGTGCTCGTTCCGTATACGAAAAAAGGGGAAGAACTCATTGCTCATTTGAATGGCGACATTAGTTGGGAACAGGCAAGGCAATGGCTAAAAGAATCTCAACAATATTCCATCGGTTTATATGCTCATGAGATACAAAATCTTGAGAGAACAGACGGTGTTATGACGTTACTCGATGGTCAAGTACTTGCTTTACATGAAAGTGCTTATGACAAACAGTTTGGCTTGAATCTATCACAAGATTCAGAGATGCAAGATTTGATGATTTAGACCGAAAGGAGAGAGTCATGCGAAACTCGATTGAATTTAAAGTATACGGAAATTATGCGCTGTTTACCGACCCTTTAACGAAGTTAGGTGGTGAAAAAATGTCGTATCAAATACCGACCTATCAAGCAATCAAAGGGATCGTCGAGTCGATTTATTGGAAACCGACGATTGTCATGGTAGTCGATGCGATTCGGATTATGAATCCAATCAAAATGGAGTCAAAAGGGATGCGACCGATTGAGTACGGAGGAGGTAATTCATTAGCCCATTACACCTATCTGAAAGACGTATGTTATCACGTCAAAGCGCATTTTGAGTTTAATGAACATCGCCCTGATTTAGCTTTTGATAGAAACGAAGGAAAACATTACGCCATTCTAAAACGTTCACTTGAAGCAGGTGGACGTCGTGATATTTTCCTTGGGGCAAGAGAGTGTCAAGCATATGTGGAGCCGATTCACTTTGACGAAGGAGATAGTTTTTACGATGGAGCTGATCTTCATTTTGGGACGATGGTACACGGGTTTAATTATCCTGATGAAACGGGAGTTGACGAACTAGCTGTACGTTTGTGGAAACCGGAAATGAAAAATGGAGTGATTACTTTTTTAAGACCAGAAGACTGTTCTCAAATTCAATCGATTAAAAAAATGAAGCCGAAAGAATTTTCGAAAATGAACATTGAAGGTGTGGAATTAACATATGAAAGTCTATAGGAGGTGATTTTATGAGCGTGTGGCAACAGCTATACGAAACGTATAATGAGCATCTTGACGAGGTCGGGGAACTCAGTACTCGTTGGGAAGGACAGACATTTACATTGCTACCAGTGTCTCATACTACTCAAACGGCACATATCACGGTCCATATTACGCCCGAAGGTGAGTTTCATTCTGCGGAAGTAATTCCTAAGGGACAGGGGAACACATTGATTCCATGTACTGAAGATTCTGCGGGTCGAGCTGGGAGTGTAGTTTCTCCTTATCCATTACATGATAAATTACCTTACGTCGCTGGAGACTACGAGAAGTATGGTGGTAGTTATAAAAATGATAATGCATATAGTGCGTACATTCGTAACTTAAAAGAGTGGTCCGAATCTCCATTTGGTTTCGATCGCTTGAAGAGTATCTATGACTATTTGGTAAGAGGTTGTTTGATTGAAGATTTAGTAATGGCAGAAAAACTGTTTTTAAATGATGACGGGACTCTGAAATGGACGTGGGATGGAAAAGACGACAAACCAGACATATATTCTGTTATTTCGAGCGGTGTGGAAGGGGCTTTCATTCGCTTTAATGTGCATTCAGTAAATGAATTAAACAAAGAAACGTGGAATGATGCTCAATTCTATCAATCATTTATCTCCTTCTATGAGAGTAAAGAACGAGAGTCGAGCTTATGTTTTGTTACAGGAAACTTTTCAATAGGAACGACAAAACATGCGAATAAGATACGAAATGCAGGTGATAAAGCGAAGTTGATTTCATCAAATGACAGCAGCGGATTTACATTTCGAGGTCGATTTGATAAAGCGACAGAGGCAGCGACGATTAGCTATGAAGTATCGCAAAAAGCTCATAATGCTCTAAAATGGTTGATTTTAAAGCAAGGAATAAAAATTGATCAACGTATCTTTTTGATTTGGGGAGTTCAAGAGACTCGTTTACCTAACGCGATTGAATCAACGTTTTCTTTATCATCATTTTTTCAAGATGAAGTAACAAGCAAAACAGATACGAATTTAGAAGGTGCTAGAGCTTTTTCTGAATCGTTACTCGGATACAAAAGAGTGTTACCACGCCAAAAGGTAAACATTTTGATGATGGATGCTGCCACAACAGGCCGACTTGCTATTCTGTATTATCGTTCCTTTGATCAAGAACACTATTTTGAACGACTAGAGAGATGGCATACGCACAATCCATGGGAGTATACCTATAAGGATCATGAAGGGAATATTCGTACTTTTACTGGTGCACCAGCTTTAAAAGATATTGCGACGATGGCATATGGAACACATGCGAATGACCAATTGATCAAAGCGACTGTTGAGCGTCTTCTACCGTCGGTCGTGGATGAGAGACGAATTCCGGATGATATTCGACGATGTTTGATGCAACGAGCGTCTAATCCAATCGGGATGGAAAAATGGGAGTGGGAAAAAACACTACAGATTGCTTGTGGAGTAATTAATAAGAAAGAAGGGATGAATGTGGCTTTAGACCGTGAATCAACAGATCGTGACTATTTATTTGGACGCTTGCTGGCACTTGCTGACTACTTAGAAAGGAAGGCATTAAAAGAACAAAGTGAAAATCGTGCCACTAATGCCATTCGATACATGAATGCATTTTCTCAAAAGCCAGCCCGGACGTGGTTAACTATTCAAAGTGCACTTCAGCCTTACCAGGCGAAATTAGGAGGGAAAATCACCTACATCAATAGTCAAATCGATGAGGTAGGTTCACAAATTGATCCAAAAGACTTCACGAATAAGCCGTTGTCAGAACGGTATTTGTTAGGTTTTTATAGCCAACGTCATGACCTTTATCAAAAGAAAGAAGTAGTGAACCCATCAGAAGAGGAGAGTGTTGAAGTATGAACACGTTAGATCACAAAATCGATTTTACCGTCATTTTATCTGTGTCAAAAGCAAACCCGAACGGAGATCCCTTGAACGGTAACCGCCCACGACAAAACTACGACGGTTACGGTGAAATTTCTGATGTGGCCATCAAACGGAAAATTCGTAACCGATTACAAGATATGGGCGAATCCATTTTCGTGCAATCGAACGATCGTCGTGTTGATGAGTTTGATAGTCTGCGTGCGCGTGCAGAAGCTAATGAGGATTTGAAGAAATTAATGAAAGGAAAAGGAATGGGTGAATTGTTTGCCCAAGAAGCTTGTGCCACTTGGATGGATGTACGTTCATTCGGACAAGTGTTCGCTTTTAAAGGGGATAAATCAGGGGTGTCAATTGGTGTTAGAGGTCCGGTTTCTATCCATACAGCCACAAGTGTTGCTCCGATTGATGTGACAAGTATGCAGATTACAAAAAGCGTGAACTCTGAAAGTGGGAAAGATCGTGGTTCAGATACAATGGGAATGAAGCATCGTGTGGATCATGGATTATACGTATTGAATGGGAGTATTAATACTCAACTTGCTGAAAAAACGAATTTCTCGAAAGAAGATGCTGAAAAATTAAAGCAAGTACTAGTATCGCTATTTGAAAACGATGCTTCTTCGGCTCGCCCTGAAGGAAGTATGGAAGTGCATAAAGTGTATTGGTGGGAACATAACTCGAAATTGGGTCAGTACTCTTCCGCTAAAGTTCATCGTTCGGTCACAGTGCGACCGACAACTGATGAACCGAAAGATTTTTCGGATTACGACATTCAAGTCACTCCACTCGATGGATTAGAACCTGAAGTGATAGATGGATTATAAACAAGATGATTCCTATTTATTGTTGTCAGGAATTCAGCACTTTCAATTTTGTCCTCGACAATGGGCACTGATTCATATTGAACAACAGTGGGAAGAAAACGTCCGTACAGTGGAAGGTCAGCATTTACATCAAAAAGCCGATGACCCTTATGTTCGAGAGAAGCGAAAAGATAAGTTGACTGTTAGAGGAATGGCAGTCAAGTCGGAATCGCTAAACATTAGCGGTCAATGTGATGTGGTTGAATTTGTTGAACATCCGACAGGTGTTTCGTTGCATGGAACCCCTGGTCTGTATCGCCCCATCCCTGTGGAGTATAAAAGAGGAAAGCCGAAGGTGGGGAAAGAAGACGAATTGCAGTTAGCTGCTCAAGCCATTTGTCTAGAAGAGATGTTTTTATGCTCGATTGATGAAGGTTATCTTTATTATCATGAGACAAAACATCGGCATCAGGTCATGCTGTCAGATGCGCTGAAAGATGAAGTAAGAAAGATTGTAAGTAAGATGAATGATTATTATCGAACGCGCTATACACCTCGTGTAAAAACAGGGCCGCATTGCAAAAGTTGCTCCCTTCAAAATATTTGTTTACCTGAATTGATGGTTCGAGAAAGTGTAACAACATATTTGGAGAGGAGGCTAAAAGATTGAAAAAATTATTAAATACGCTTTTTGTGAATCAGTCAGATGCATATCTTGCACTTGATGGCGGTAATGTACTAGTAAGGAAAGAAGATGAAGTTCTAGGAAGAGTACCTCTTCACAACCTCGAAGGAATCGTTACTTTCGGATATACTGGTGCGAGTCCTGCGCTCATGGGATATTGTGCGGAGCATAACGTTCCGATTACATTTATGACCAATAACGGACGATTTTTAGCCCGTGTCATTGGAGAAAGTAAAGGGAACGTAGTATTGCGTAAAACGCAATATCGACTCTCGGATTGTGAGAGTCAGTCCGCCGTTGTAGCGAGGAATTTTATTCTTGGTAAAGTATACAACCAAAAATGGATGTTGGAGCGCGTTACACGAGATTACCCGATGCGTGTTGATGTTGAGCGATTTAAAGAAACATCAAAATACTTATCAAATAAATTGATTGAAATTCGTCAGTGCGATGACTTAGAAAGGTTACGAGGTCTCGAAGGAAAAGTTGCTGTTCACTATAATCAATTATTTGATGACATGATCCTTCAACAAAAAGAAGAGTTTATCTTCAAGGGACGTTCAAAGCGACCACCACTCGATCGCGTCAATGCGATGCTTTCTTTTGCTTACAGTTTATTAGCGCGAGACTGTAGCGCTGCACTCGAATCGGTAGGGTTAGATGCGTACGTTGGTTTTTTACATCGCGAACGACCAGGGAGAATTTCTCTTGCGCTTGATTTAATGGAAGAGTTGCGAGGGATTTATGCAGATCGTTTCGTCCTCTCATTAATCAACTTAAAAGTGATACAATCCAAACATTTTGTTCAAAAAGAGAACGGTGCAATCCTAATGACTGAAGAAGGACGAAAAGTGTTTTTGTCATCTTGGCAAAAGAAAAAACAAGAAATGATTCAACATCCCTATCTAAAAGAAAAGATGATGTGGGGATTAGTACCCTATGCTCAAGCCTTATTATTGGCAAGGTATTTGCGTGGTGATTTAGAGGAATACCCATCTTTCTTGTATAAGTGAGGAATGAAAAATGCTTGTTTTAGTAACCTATGATGTCAATACAACTTCACCTGGCGGGACGAGACGTCTTCGTCAAGTGGCCAAGGTATGCCAACAGTATGGGCAACGCGTGCAAAATAGTGTATTCGAATGTATAGTCGATCAAACCGAATTTACATCGTTGAAATTACGATTAAAAGAAATTGTAGACATTGAACGGGATAGTCTTCGGTTTTATCGATTAGGAAATCATCACGCTTCTAAAGTTGAGCATGTGGGCGTAAAAGAATCTTTAGATTTGGAAGGTCCTCTCATTTTTTAAAATTCGGGATGATTTCGATTCGTGCGAAGCTAAAGTGAACATGATTTTCTAGAGAGGTTCGCACCTAATTTATCCTGTAGAGTTAATTGATTTTGTAGTATTTTTAGAAGATAACGTCCTTTAAAGGATAATATTTCCTTGAAAATTGTTTTAGTCGATTGATTTGTCTAAAATCGGCTATCGCACCTTGTGTAGGTGCGTGGATTGAAATCCACTCTTACGTGTGAATTCGTTGAGCGTCTCACATCGCACCTCGTGTAGGTGCGTGGATTGAAATAACCTCGTGTTAGTCGGATAAGGAATTAAAACAGCATCGCACCTCGTGTAGGTGCGTGGATTGAAATAACGTGGGTGCGGCGGTATCTCCTGCAAGTGGCGCATCGCACCTCGTGTAGGTGCGTGGATTGAAATCGTTATTGTTTGTGGATAGCCCCGTACCTGTTGCATCGCACCTCGTGTAGGTGCGTGGATTGAAATATCGGATGTCTTGGACTACCTAAGCGCCGCCGGGTATCGCACCTCGTGTAGGTGCGTGGATTGAAATGGATGTCGTTGATCGGTCAAGGTCAATTGATATAATCGCACCTCGTGTAGGTGCGTGGATTGAAATTCGTCCAATCGGACATTGTTACGGCGGTTGAACTATCGCACCTCGTGTAGGTGCGTGGATTGAAATGACAAGGCGGTACAGGTTCGCATATGGCGACACAATCGCACCTCGTGTAGGTGCGTGGATTGAAATCCCATCGTATTTCCTCACTTTCTGAAAAACGCCGATCGCACCTCGTGTAGGTGCGTGGATTGAAATGCCATCACGGTCAAAATGATGATGAGTAGCCAAATATCGCACCTCGTGTAGGTGCGTGGATTGAAATGACAACATACCTCACAATCACTATCGACAATGAATCGCACCTCGTGTAGGTGCGTGGATTGAAATCGTCCGCCGTTGCCCGCCGTGGATAGCCCCGTACCATCGCACCTCGTGTAGGTGCGTGGATTGAAATATTTTCCTGTCACTCCATTCAATAGTTTGTTGAATCGCACCTCGTGTAGGTGCGTGGATTGCAATATTTTCCTGTCACTCCATTCAATAGTTTGTTGAATCGCACCTCGTGTAGGTGCGTGGATTGAAATACCTCATACCCGAGCGCGTCCGCGAACGCGTCGAATCGCACCTCGTGTAGGTGCGTGGATTGAAATATGCCTTGCGCGTTCAGGAAGGCGCGATACGGGATCGCACCTCGTGTAGGTGCGTGGATTGAAATGGTGTATAGTCTGGCATAAGAGCCCTCCTTTAAGGTATCGCACCTCGTGTAGGTGCGTGGATTGAAATGGTGTATAGTCTGGCATAAGAGCCCTCCTTTAAGGTATCGCACCTCGTGTAGGTGCGTGGATTGAAATTTCTAACGTGAGACTTGGTTTCATTGGGTACCTATCGCACCTCGTGTAGGTGCGTGGATTGAAATGATGAACAGATCAAAGGCATCACCAAAGAAATGGTATCGCACCTCGTGTAGGTGCGTGGATTGAAATCGCCTCGTTTGAAGTTGTACTTCGCCCAGTTGAAATCGCACCTCGTGTAGGTGCGTGGATTGAAATTTCGTGAAACGCGTGGATGTTCGTAAGTTTGATGATCGCACCTCACGAAGGTGCGTGGTTTGAAATTAGACTTATATATTTGTAGAACAGAAGAAAACAAAGTTTGCTCCTCACGTTGGTGAACGATCTGAAATTTTAATTTGAAAAAAGCCGATCTGAATCAATCATTCAGAACGGCTTTTTCTATTATTAATTCGCTTGTTTCAATTCTTCAACAGCTTCTGCGTTGTCATCGAACTTCCGTACATCCACGCGCTGTACAAAGAACGCAAGGACGAGCGCCAAGAGGTTCATCCCAAGTGCGACATAAAACGAATATTGAATCCCGGATAAGAGGGCTTGCTGAGTGATGGCACCCATCGAACTCTCTGTGAGTGTCGCAGGATCGACTCCTGTCATCAATGATTCAGCTTCCGTACGTGTCACCGAGTTCATGATGGTGACGAGGACTGCCGTACCAATCGCACCAGATACTTGTTGGGCCGTGTTGTTGATGGCCGTTCCGTGTGGATTGAGGCGAGTCGGCAACTGGTTGAGTCCATTAGTCATAATCGGCATCATAACCATCGACATCCCAAACATACGCAACGTGTACGTTAAAACGATGTACGTGTAGGTCGAATCGAGTTGGACGTTTGCGAGCATATACGTCGATACGGCGGTAATTGTCAATCCGGTAAGTGCCAATAATTTTGGCCCGAATCGGTCAAACAGTTTACCAGTGATCGGCGACATGATTCCCATGATGATCGCACCAGGGAGAAGCATGAGCCCTGAATCGAGTGGTGAGATGCCACGTACGCTTTGGACGTAAGCCGGTGTCAAAATCATACCGGAGAACATGGCGACCGCGTTGACCATCGCAATGACTGACGCGAGTGCGAACATCGGATGTTTGTAAGCACGCAAGTCGAGCAATGGTTTTTCCATATGAAGCTGGCGGTAGATGAAGGCGATCAACGAAATGGCACCGACAATCATCGTCGCCAAGACAATTGGATTATCCCAACCGTCCGAACTTGCTGAACTGACACCGTATAAAATCCCACCAAATCCGAGTGTCGATAAGACGAGCGACAAGTAATCCAGTGACTGGTCTTTGTTTTGGACCATGACGTTCTCTGCTTTCCAAACAGCGAGCGCGAGACCGATGATCGCGAGCGGTAAAATCATTTCGAATAAGACGCGCCAGTCATAGTACTCGACGATATAACCGGAAAGTGTCGGTCCAATCGCAGGTGCCGAGATCATGACAAGTCCGAAAATCCCCATCGCCATCCCCCGTTTTTCACGCGGGAAGCTGACGAGCATGACGTTCATTAAGAGTGGTCCCATTGTTGAGGCACCGATGGCTTGAATCATTCGACCAGTCAACAACCAGCCGAAGCTCGGCGAGAAGGCCGCGATAGCCGTACCGATGGCGAAGATGCTCATCGACGTAATGAACAAGCTGCGGTTTGAAAAGCGAGTGATCAAATAGGCGGATGCCGGGACGAGCACACCCGTCACGAGCATAAAGCCTGTCGCGAGCCATTGAACGGTCGAGTAGTCTGCAATCTCGAGGTCGACCATGATCGATGGGAGCGCGACGTTGAGTAATGAGTTGTTTAAAAATGCGATAAACGCACCCGCAAAGAGGACCGCCAGCATAACGTAAGGCGGTTTCTTTTGGAATTCTGGTTTCATATGGATGGCTCCTTTATTTTCTAAATAGTTATGTGTTGGTAAGTGTCGATGAGATGATTTTATACCCGTTGTATAAATAAAGCAACCATTTTGTACTATTAGTCTAAAATGGTTTTCGGTGCTATAGTAAAGGTACAAACCAGACAGAACGGAGCCATGTAAGAATGAAAGAGAAAAAAAGAAAAGTCGCCGATATTGCCATGTCTCTCTTCATCGAAAATGGGGTACAGCACACATCGGTGCAAGAGATCATCGACCGCGCTAATATCTCCAAAGGGACGTTTTATAATTACTTCTCATCGAAGACGGATTGTGTCGCTAGTATCCTCGAGAACTTACGATATGATGCAGGGCAACGCCGAATCGAAATGCAGATGGGGCGGGATAAGCGAGATCGTGACGTCTTCATCGAACAGATTTCGATATTGATTCAATTGAACGAAGAGCGGAACTTGCACGCGTTATTTGAATCGATCATGTCGTCGAACGAGAATGAATTGAAGAAGCTTGTACTTCAACATCGCATTTATGAAATCGAGTGGATTGCGATGCGTTTGACGGAAATCATTGGAGAGTCCGTCAGACCGTATTCGATGGAATTGACGGTGCTCTTCAACGGAATGTTGCAACATATCTTGTTTACGAACCGCATCACGAATGCTGCCTACTCTCCTCAAAAAGTCGTCCGAAGCTTATATACGTATGTCGAATTGATTGCCGCTCGGATGATGGAGACAGGAGAGCACGTCTTGAACCCGGTCACGGTCGATCAAATGCGTGGGACGACAGATAAACATCTCATAACAATCGAAGAATTGATCGAGATGGCTGCTCGCATCGAAGAGCATGTCGACATGACGGAAGAACAGCGAGATTTGTTCGATGCGATTTCGTTCGAACTTAAACAAGAGCGTCTTCGGAAAATCGTGTTAGAGCAATTGTTAAAGCCATTCCAACGGCTATTTAAAGGCGTGACAGGCGAGACAGAAGTACAAAAGTTCACGAATCTCGTGTGGTTGTATACGCGGACACATTAAAAATCATCCAATATTTCTGGATGGTTTTTTTTATTTTTCGATATAAAAGATAGAACAATTGTAGGTTCGTATGGGAAATATGGGTAATAATTAGTGATGGATAATGTTGAAGATGAAAGCGATTGAAGATGGGAGGAATTGAATATGCTAGAAAGTGTGATTGCATTTACTGCAATCGCTCTACTAATAGGTGGAGCGGCATATGGTCTCTATTCTGTATTTCGTTATTTTATCAAAAAGGATATCACTTCATTCCCTATCATATTAGGGGGCTCGATTTTTCTCGCAGGTGTTTGGTTGATCTTCATACTCGGAATTCTTGAAACAAATAATCAAGAAGCGGCTACTGATTTTGAAGAAGAGAGCACAGTAGCAGTTACAGAGGACGAGAGTGAACCTGAACCGGTAATTGAAGAAGAGGTCGAAGAAGTTCAAGAACCTTCTGTGGAAGAGTTTTTACAAGACGTTCAGCCTGAGGAACCAATATCGAACTATAAGGAGTACATGGAATTTTATGAATTACAAATTAACCGAGGATATACTGCTTATGGTCTAGAGTTTGATGAAGTC
Organism: Exiguobacterium sp. 8H; assembly: GCF_902506255.1. Taxonomy (GTDB): domain Bacteria; phylum Bacillota; class Bacilli; order Exiguobacteriales; family Exiguobacteriaceae; genus Exiguobacterium; species Exiguobacterium profundum. The sequence continues at coordinate 2,573,185 of NZ_LR733429.1, forward strand.
ACAATCGAGAATCGAAACATAATCGTGGTATACGACGCAGACTCAATTATCGAAGTAGGTGTGAATAAAGATTTAGATCAAGTAAAAAATGATCATGTCAAAAAGATTCAAGAAGATTTAACGACAACAATAGAGGGTTCATCAGATATGGGAACTGATGCAATTCAGCTTGAAAGAGGGTTTGCTGTTGTAGCCAGTACTTACAATGGTTCAAGTAATTTTGCAGTGACACTTCAAAATGATCAAGGGGAAATGATTGATTTACTAGTGAATGAAATAGGAAACTATTCAGGAAAGAGTTTTGTTTGGATTGAGGATGCAGGGGATTATTACTTAAATATAAATGGCAATCAAGGTAATTGGACAATTAATGTTATGCAATATCGACCTCTTGAAATAGAAAATCTACCAGGTGCTATAAAAGGAAAAGGTGACGATGTAGTCTTTTTTGAAATTGATAAAGGGTCTTATCAAATTTCGTTTTCGCATAATGGGGATTCTAATTTTGCAGTGAACGTCAACAAGGTTGATTTGTTAGTGAATGAAATAGGGAGTTATGAAGGGTCTCAACGCTACTCCTTTGAAGAGTCTAGTGTATATGTGTTTGTCGTAACGGCAGATGGAGACTGGACCATCAATGTTAAGGAATAATATAGCTTGTACACAGGTATGACAAAATTCTTCCCTTTACAGTAATATAGAAGAAACAAGGAATGGAAAAAAGAATCAAAAAGTTTCCTCGAAAAAGAATTGATTCCTACAAATCCATACGCTACAATCAAATTACCGAAAGCGCTTTCGGGAAGAGGAGAATGACATGGGTACGATTTATGATTTAGCCAAAAAAACAGGATTCTCAATCACGACAGTGTCCAAAGCGTTGAACAATTACAAAGACGTGAGTGACAAGACGAGAGCGAAGATTCTTCAAGCCGCTGCTGAGATGGACTACTTGCCGAACGCACATGCCCAGTCGTTATCGACGAAAAAATCATGGGCGATCGGGGTCATGTTCTCAGAGGCGAACGAAGTCGGGATGAAGCACCCGTTCTTCAACGGAATCATCGAAAGTTTTCGTCACGCGACAGAGGAGCAGGGCTACGATTTAATCTTTGCCTCGCGGAATCTACGCAATCGTGACATGAGTTACCTCGAACACTTTAAACACCGTGCGGTCGACGGGATCGTCGTCATCTGCTCGGACCGAATGGATGAGCAAGTTCAAGAGCTCATGCGAAGCGACATCCCAATCGTCGTCGTCGATATGGACAGCGCCAACTGTAGCGTCGTTTATTCCGATAACATCGAAGGAGCACGCCTCGCTGTGAATTATCTCTATGAACTCGGTCACCGAAAAATTGCCCACATCGCTGGGGATGAAACGATTGACGCCGGAGCGGCACGAATCAAAGGATATGAACTTGCGATGCAAGAGCTGGACCTTCCGATTCGACCAGGCTACCTCGTCAACGCCGGTTTCTTCTCGGTTAAGGAAGGGAAACAAGCGATGGAACAATTGCTTGAACTAGACGATCAACCGACTGCAGTCTTTGTGGCCGGGGATCAAATGGCAATCGGTGTCATCGAAGCCATTCACGAGCACGGTCTTCATGTCCCGAATGACATCTCTGTCATCGGATATGATGACATTGAAATGATTCAATACATCACGCCGAAACTGACCACGATTCGCCAAGATACGGACGAAATCGGAGAAGCGGCAGCAGAACTTTTACTTGAACAAATGACCGCGAAAGAGCGACTCACTGAACGTCGCGTCATTCCGGTACGCTTAGTCGAACGGGCATCCTGTGCACCGGTCAAACAGTGATTTATAGCCAATGATGTTTCGAAGTCGCTCTCTTTTCTTCAGTGGATGGAGAGGGGAGCGCGATTTCGAAAGTCATTTTTGAAAGAAATCGAAACCGCTTTCGATATTTTATTTCGACTATATCGAAAGCGCTTTCGATAATTTTAAACCTCTTTTTGCAAGCGCTTTCTACTATTACTTATAAAAAGGATGGGAACAACACATGCGTAAATTAGTCAGCTTACTTACACTCGGAGCACTTTCAGTTGGCGTCTTGAGCGGCTGCTCAGACAGCGAAGGCGGAGCTTCTGAATCAAAAGATGACGTCTTAAAAGTTTGGTCATTTACGGACGAATTAAAAGAACCAATTAAAACATATGAAGAGAAGAACGGTGTCAAAGTTGAATTGACTATCGTCCCGATCGCGGACTATCCAACAAAATTGAAGCCAGCACTTGAGAGTGGCGTCGGCGCACCGGACGTCTTCACGGGAGAAATCGCATTCCTTAAACAATGGGTTGATGCAGGTTATTGGGAAAACCTTTCGGACGAGCCATACAGTGTCGATGAAATCGCAGACAACTACGTCCCGTACGTGTTTGACCTCGGGAAAGATAAAGATGGGAACGTTCGCGCTCTTTCATGGCAAACGACACCAGGTGGCGTTTACTACAAACGTAGCTTAGCAAAAGAAGTACTTGGTACAGACGACCCGACTGAAATCGGCGAAATGATGAGTTCGATGGACGGCGTCTTCGAAGTTGCTGAGAAGATGAAACAAAAAGGATACAAGATGTTCCCAGACGAAGGTGCGATTCGTTGGTTCTCACAAGGAGCAAACCCAGAAGCGTGGGTCAACGATAAAAACGAACTCGTCTTGACAGAAGATAAGATCAACTACATGGACTATGCGAAAGAACTTCGTGAGAAGCAATACACTGCGCTCGCACCAGAATGGTCACCATCATGGTTCGAAGGAATGGATAAGCCAATCAAAGTGAAAGAGAACGGAAAAGAGACAGAGACACAAGTCTTCTCATACGTCCTCCCAACATGGGGTCTCCACTCTGTATTAAAAGAGAACGCGAAACAGACTGCAGGTGACTGGGCTGTCACAAGCGGACCAAGCCCATACTTCTGGGGCGGTACATGGCTCGGAGTCTATGAAGGATCGAAAAACAAAGAAGCCGCTTACGACTTCGTAAAACTCATGACACAGGATGAAGAATTCTTGACAGAGTGGGCACAAGAGACAGGCGACGTACTTGCGTTCAACCCGGTCACAGACAAGATCAAAGACGACTTCAGCGATGAGTTCCTCGGCGGACAAAACAACTATGAGTTCTTCCTCGATGAAGCAGATGAAATCACACCAGGTATCGTCACGAAATACGACCAACAGCTCGATACACTTTATGGTGCATCTGTCCTCCAGTATGTAGAAGGGAAAAAGTCAAAAGAAGAAGCGATTGAAGAGTTCAAAAAACAAGCGAAGAACGCTTACCCAGACATCGTTGTAGACTGACGATGACCAACACGAGGGGGGAGCTCCCCCCTCGGTTCTTATGGAAGGAGAAATACACGTGAAAAAACTAGATCGTTACGGCTATCTGTTCATCGCCCCGTTCTGGGTCGTCTTCTTGACATTCAGCATCTATCCGGTCCTCTTAACGCTTTATTATAGCTTCACGAACTATACGGGGAGCCCGGGTGAAGAGGTCGTCGGGTTTGCGAACTACACACGGTTGTTGACGGATACGTACTTTATCGAGGCGTTTTTCAACACCATCAAAATTTGGGGAATTAACTTCGTCTTGCAGATTGGATTGGCGCTTCTCTTGGCGCTCATCTTCTCTGATCTCCGTTTGAAGTTAAAAGGACTATCGTTCTTCCGCTCGTTCTTCTATCTTCCAAACTTGATCACGATCAGTTCGGTCGCGCTCTTGTTCGGTATTTTACTCGACTGGCAGCACGGTTCACTCAACATGGTGTTGATGAAAATCGGCTTGATTTCGGATCCGATCAACTGGTTGGCAGAACCGGTGACGGCACAGTTATCCGTTTCACTCATCTTGACATGGATGTGGTTCGGACATTCCTTCATCATCGTCATGGCAGGGGTATCAGGCATCTCGACAGATTACTTCGAAGCCGCTCACATTGACGGTGCGAACCGTTGGCAGATGTTTACGAAAGTGACGTTGCCGCTCTTGAAACCAATTCTTCTCTACATCATGATCACTTCACTCATCGGTGGACTCCAGTTGTTCGACCTTCCGATGTTGATTACAGACGGGATCGGTTCACCAGACGGTTCGTTGAACACGATGGTGCTTTACTTGTACAACCAAGCCTTCAAGTATAACAACTATGGCTATGCGTCAGCGGTCGCTTACGGCCTATTCTTGATCACGCTGATCTTCTCGGCGGTCGTCTTCAAGGGTATGTTCCGCAAAGAGCGCGCGACACAGAAGGGGGCGTAAGCAATGGAACAAAATGCGGAATCACGGCGAATGCTTCCAGATAGCGAAGCGCAGCCGAAACGGAAAGAGGAGCGTCCGCTTAAAGTGGCGCCGCCTTCTAAGAAGAAAACGAATAAGCGATTCGCACGAGGTTTGATTTATACAGGGCTCATCCTTCTCGCGATTATCTGTTTCATTCCGTTCTTGATGATGATTGTCAACGCGACCCGGACGAATGGAGAAATCATGGCTGGGTTCTCACTTCTTCCGGGGACGGCGCTCGCAGACAACTATGCGACGCTTAGCGAATACATCAACATTTGGAACGGCTTCAAGAACAGCTTGATCATCTCTGTATCGGTGACGGTCTTGTCTGGTTACTTCTCAGCCCTAACGGCTTACGGCTTTACGTTCTATAACTTTAGAGGGAAAAATGCGATGTTCATCTTCATGCTTGTCATGATGATGGTGCCAGCGCAACTCGGACTCATTGGATTCTATGAGATCTCAAAAACGCTCGGTATTTTGGACACGTTCATTCCATTGATTGTCCCAGCGATTGCAACACCGTTCACCGTCTTCTTCATCCGTCAATATACGCAAGCGACGCTTCACATCAGTTTGATTGAAGCGGCACGGATTGACGGTGCGAGCGAGCTACGTATTTTCCACACAATCGCACTTCCAATGATGATGCCAGCGATTGCAACGATGTCGATTTTCACGTTCATCGGCTCTTGGAACAACTACTTGATGCCACTTGTCCTCTTGTTCTCGCCTGAGAAATACACGTTGCCTGTTTTGATGGGCTTCTTGAAAGGATCACAAGTCGCAGAGAACCTTGGCTCGCTTTACCTGGGCATCGCGATCTCGGTCGTACCGATCATGATTGCCTTCTTGTTCCTCTCGAAGTACATCGTCAGCAGTATTTCGGCAGGTGCTGTCAAAGAATAAATATAGAGAAAAGAGGAAAACACTATGCATTTTAAGAAAGACTTCGTATTCGGGACAGCCACGTCCTCGTACCAAATTGAAGGCGCACATAACGAAGGAGGCCGTACTCCTTCCATCTGGGATATGTTCTGTGACATCGACGGGCGCGTGTTTGAAAAGCATAACGGCGATGTCGCATGTGACCACTACCATCGTTACGAGGAAGACATCCAGCACATCAAAAAGCTAGGTGTCGACACGTATCGATTCTCCATCGCGTGGCCACGCATCTTCCCTGCCAAGGGAGAGTACAACCCAGAAGGAATGGCGTTCTACAAAAACTTGGCGCTGCGTCTACGTGAAGAAGGAATCAAACCAGCCGTCACGATTTATCACTGGGACCTTCCGATGTGGGCTCACGAAGAAGGTGGCTGGGTCAACCGTGAATCGGTCGACTGGTTCCTCGATTATGCGAAAGTCTGTTTTGAAGAGCTCGATGACATCGTCGACTCTTGGATCACCCACAATGAGCCTTGGTGTGCCGGCTTCCTCGGCTACCACGTCGGTGTTCATGCACCGGGTCATCGTGACATGAACGAAGCGGTGCGCGCCGTGCACCACATGTTGTTATCGCACGGAAAAGCGGTCGAGTTGTTGAAGCGAGAGATGACGTCCACGACCCCGATCGGCATCACTCTCAACTTGTCACCGATGTACGCGAAGACGGATTCTGCGAATGACCGACTTGCGATGAACAATGCCGACGGGTATTCGAATCGCTGGTTCCTAGACCCGGTCTTCAAAGGTGAGTATCCGGTCGACATGATGAACTTGTTCTCCAAATATGTGCATAACTTCGATTTCATCCAACCGGGTGATATGGAGACGATTTCGACATCTTGTGATTTCTTCGGCATCAACTTCTATAGCCGTGGCATTGTCGAGTTCAACGCAGCAAATGATTTCTTGAAGGCAGACGCTTACTCGGACTACGAGAAGACGGGCATGGGCTGGGATATCGCCCCGAACGAATTCAAAGACCTGATCCGTCGTTTACGCGCCGAGTATACTGACCTTCCGATCTACATCACAGAGAACGGCGCCGCATTTGACGACGTGCTGGAAAATGGCGAAGTCCATGACGATAACCGGATCGACTACGTCCGCCAGCACCTCGAAGCCGTCTCCGATTTGAACGATGAAGGCATGAACATTCAAGGCTACTACCTCTGGTCGCTCATGGATAACTTCGAATGGAGCTTCGGATATGAGAAGCGCTTCGGCATCCTCTATATCGACTTTGAGACACAGGAGCGCATCTGGAAAGACAGCGCGAAGTGGTATGCCGTTGTCATCGCCGATCATAAAGCCAAACACGCGGATAGCGTCGAGGCGTAATTTGCATCCATCCCCACCGCTACGGGGATGGATTTTTTGTGTGGAATGCTATCTTTTTGGGAACGAAGATAGGGGAGGGATATTCTATGAAACGTGAGTTTGCGACATACGAAGTGACGGGATATGACGACCTTGGGAAAATCAAATTCGTTCATTTGAGAGAAGGCGAGTTTGTGTTGCCCGTTGAGATCAAGGGAGATGACTTACGAAAAATCAAGAAGATGATGGAGCTCAATCCAGGTGTGACCGTGATTATTCATGCGGCGATTGACCAGAGGCGGATGCGGTTGCTTGAAGTGGAGGGCTATTCGCTCCGGAAAGAGGATACGTAAAACGCTAGCATTGAAAAAGGGCTGGCGTTTGTTTACATAGATTGGGCAACGAAACACCAGGATAAATCTCACGATTCGCTCGTGATGACGCACAAAAGTCACCGACCATGAAGCGGTTCGGTGACTTCGTTGGATTGACTGATTTGTTTGACTCGTTTCAATACGTCCCGTTTCGGTAAATCTGGGTAATCATGCTGGATGCGTTCGACGCAGGACACGATTGTTTCGGTTCGTAACAGGTGGATGATCTGCTGATCGATTGAATCAAGTTCAAGAGGTACGTCTTCTTTCGAATTCTCACGATTTAGCCAAAATGATGAACCGAATAAGTGTACGAATACAATCGCCATGACAGTGAGCGTCGATAAATCGATAGACGGAAAGAGTGTCAGTACGACGTATAGACTGATTCCGCTCACTGTTCCGTGCAGAATGGTGTCGATTAGACGCGGTACGTTCGCATGACCAAGCGAGCGTAACGCTCCCGTTAACCCATCAACAAACAAACTTAGGATCGTCGACAATAGGTAGAAACAACCGAGCATCGCGAGAGTCGATAAGATTCGGAATGCTGTGTCTTCAAGCAGATAGATGATAATCAAATCGACGATCAATAGCGGGGCGAGGGCGAGCGCTAGAATCAATGCGCCCCAACCGAGTCCAGTCACAGCCTTCATGAGACATGTGCCCGATATCGTCCAAGTGCGATGATGGCACAGAAGAGACAGACTGTATGAGTCAAGATTCCGATGAGCATGGCGTTCGGAATGATGGATTGGAAGCCAAGACCGAATGCGAGGGCGGCGCTCGATAGGATCAGAAAGCTCGGCGTATAATTTCGTACGATTGTTTTCTGCTTCTTCGTATGTACCACAAAGTATCCTGCAATGAGTAAAAAGACAGGAAACAACATGATGGGGTAGACCGATTGAAGCAACAGTCCGAGTAATCCGGACAGACCAGCGATAACGGCGAATATAGAAGGATAGTATGCTTTCAAATTTCCAACTCCTTGACTCTTTTCCCTAAATATAACAGCCCTCCTCATTATTGAGAAGGGCTGTCGTTTTTGTTTCAGGCTGATGCTTTGTCTGCTTCTTCTTGTGCTTTCAATTCTTCACCGTACGAAACGCGGTCTTGAATGCGAACGAACGGAAGGTAGACGGCAACGGCCATGGCGATTGTTGCAATCTGTAAGAGGGCAGCGCGCCATCCGCCAATCAAGAATCCAGAGATGACTGGAGGTGTCGTCCATGGTACTTGAAGCGCGTTGAACGGCTCGACCCAACCCCAAAGGATGGCAAAGTAGACCATGAATGAAGCGATGGCTGGTACGACGACGAATGGGACGAACATGATCGGGTTGAAGACGATTGGCATCCCGAAGATGACCGGCTCATTGATGTTGAAGATACTTGGTGCAAGTGACAACTTCCCAAGCTGCTTCAAGTGTGCCGAGCGTGCAACGATTAAGACGGCAATGATGAAGCCGATTGTGATTCCTGATCCACCGAGTTTCGTGAACACATCGAGGAATTGAATCGTAACGATTTTTGCGTTCTCACCAGCGACAAGCGTGCCACCTGCATCGAGGATGGCTTGGTTTTGAAGTGCGTTCGCTGTGAGAAGTGGTCCCATGATTCCCATGAGGATTGCGGCACCGTGAATCCCACACCACCACATGACGGACATGAGCACCATGATGATGACGGCTCCAGCGAGTGTGTCAGTCAAGTTTTGAAGTGGTGCTTGAAGCACATCATAGATGACTTCTGTGAACGTACGCTCTGCAACCGCTTGGAAAATCGCAAACGTCGCAACGGCGAGCGAGATGATCGCCAAACCAGGAACAAGTGCAGAGAATGAGTTCGATACGCCTGGCGGGACACCGTCTGGCATTTTAATGCTGATCCCGCGTTTGATGAACTGCGAGTAGATGAATCCGACTGTCAATCCGACGAGGATGGCAGCGAGGACACCTTGTCCACCTGTCCATACTTTTGGAATGACGCCACCGACGAATTCCCCAGATTCAGACAAGACAGAAGCTTGTGTGATGATGAGGAACGAGATGATTCCGAGGATACCAGCTGGCACGCCTTCGATCTTTTCGTTCTTGACGTACGAGTAAGCGATTCCAAAAACACCAATCAAAGCAAGGATGTCAAACGTCGCGCCGACGACTTGCGTGAGCGGGAGTGACCAGTCTGCCCCGAATAGACCTGACATGAAGTCAGCCCAACCTGGAATCGGTAACGCCAGGATGAGAAGGAACAGCGACCCGATGATGGTCATCGGCATCGTGAGGATGAACCCGTCCTTAATCGCAAGGACGGGCTTGGCGTTCGCGAAGCGAACAAAAGCAGGGGTGAACTTTTCAAATACTCTTTCTAAGCGGCTCATAGGGGAACCTCCTTATAGGTCTTCAGCGCGCGTGGCGATGATCTCTTTATACCAATGGAACGACTGTTTTTTCTTCCGTGCGAGACCGTTGTTGTGGTCGACATAGATGAAGCCGTATTGTTTCTTATAACCGTTCAACCAGCTGAGTAGGTCGATTGCAGACCAAGCATAGTAACCTGCAACGTTGATGCCTTGTTGAACAGCATGTTTGACTGCACGAAGGTGTCCTTCGATGTACTCGATCCGTGGCGTGTCCATGATCTCACCGTCGACGATTGGGTCGACATCACCGAGACCGTTCTCTGTGATATAGATTTTGACGTCGCCGTAACGATCTTTCAGCATGTGCATCCCAGCGAGGAACGCTTCCGGTGAGATTTCCCAATCCCACTTCGTGTACACTTTGTCATCCATCTTGACCGTCTTGTAGACGCCATCGAATGATGGGTTACCCGGACGACCTGTCGAGTTCTCACGTCCACCCGCCATGACGAGCGCCGAGTCATTTTTCATGACGCGCTGCGGGCTGTAGTAGTTGAGACCGATAAAGTCGTTCATCGGAGCGGTACGTTTCAAGACGTCGAGTTCTTCCTCTGTCATTTCAGGAAGGAGACCTTGTTCATGTAAGCCGTTCACGACGTACTCTGGATATTCACCTTTCAAGATCGGGTCATAGAACCAATGTGTCGCATAAGCGTTCGCATGCATTTCGGCAAACTTGTTCTCCTCTGCATCATCGATACTGAACGCCGGGTTGAACACGTGTGTGATCCCGATTTCGCCAGTGTGACCGTTTTGTTTGAAGAGCTCAACGGCACGGGCGTGAGCGACGAAGACGTTATGTGTCGTTTGGAAATAGCCTTTGACGTCGCCTTCGATACCTGGCGGGTGTGCGCCTGTTAAGTATCCAAGTGAGCAGAAGATGACCGCTTCGTTGAACGTGATCCAGTGATTGACACGGTCACCGAACGATTGGAAGCAAGTATCTGCGAAACGGACGAATGCGTCAACTGTCTCTTTGTTCTTCCAGCCGCCTTTTTCTTCAAGTGCTTGTGGGAGGTCCCAATGGTAGAGCGTGACGAATGGGACGATGTCATGTTTCAAACATTCGTCGATCAAGTTGTTATAGAACTCGAGTCCTTTTTCGTTCACTTCACCCGTACCGTTCGGGAAGATACGCGGCCATGAGATGGAGAAACGATACGATTCGAGTCCCATCTCCGCCATGAGCGCGATGTCTTCTTTATAACGATGGTAATGGTCGACTGCGACGTCGCCGTTTGTGTTTTCAAATGTCTTACCAGGAATTTTCGAGAAGACGTCCCAGTTCGAGAGGCCTTTCCCGTCCTCGTTCCATGCGCCTTCGACCTGGTAAGAGGCCGAAGCAGCGCCGAACAAGAAATTGTTAGGCATTTTCAAAGTCATCACCTCAGTTTATTTATTTACAAGTTTCAATGAGTGGTCTAATACTTTCGCACCGTTCATCATGCCGTAGTCGACTGTGTTGATGACGTCGATTGGAACACCTTTTGGTTCGCAGATTTGCTTCCCTTTTGAAAGGAGGTACTTCACTTGTGGTCCGAGAAGTGCAACGTCGATGTTGTCGACGTAAGTTTCCATCTCCGATTCTGGGTAAGCTGCGATTTCAGCTTCGATGCCACGTTCAGAGGCAACCGCTTTCATTTTTTCTACTAACATACTTGTTGACATACCTGCCGCACAGAAGAGTCCGATTTTAATCATTGTTGATCCATTCCTTTCAATTCGTTGATTTCGTTTTGCATGTTCATCATATATCCAAGCATTTCTTTGACGAGAATCGTGTTCATCAAGTGATCTTGCGCATGCACCATGAGGACACCGACCGTTGCTGATTTACCTTGTGCTTCGAGCGTCACGAATTTCGTTTGAATCGCATGTGCTTCTTTTAATGTCGCGTCACCAGCAACGACTGCTGCTTCGGCTTCGTCTTTCTTTCCTTCTTGCATGAGGAGCATCGCTTGATGGTAGCTCGCTTTGGCGTCACCCGAGAGGGCGATGAGACCGAAAATATCTTCCGGTGAGATTTCGATTGTTTCAGAAACCATAATATCTCTCCTTTTTGTATGGATAACTAAAATTCATAGGTACAAATATTTTATACACGTTGATAGTAGCACGAAAGCGTTTTCGTGTAAACCCTTTCTTTTCGAAAAAAATGCATAAAAAATGCGCACGAGAAAAGCATCTCTCGGGCGCGTTTAGGACTTGATGTTCGAGACTTTGAGCATTTTGACATGTTTAAAATGATGGATGGAACGAGAGACGTCGAAGATTTGTCCGTTCGTCAAATAGACGGTGTTGTCGACGATCAAGGCTGGATCATTCTCGTTCAGGTCGAGCAGGTCGGCGGACTCTGAATCTAAAAAGTCTGCGTAAATGACTCGGTCGGCGAATCCGATGGCAAGTTTTTGGTCGTTTCGTAAATACGTGTAGATCGACTTTTGAACGATGTTCTCATCCAAGTAGATGACGAGCTCTTTTCGGAAGTATGAATCCTCTACCGAGAACGGGTGGTCATCGACGAGACGTAGACGCTTCACGAAGTAGACAGGTGTCCCGATCGGGCACTTCATACGTTCGGCGACCTCATCGTTCGCCACCGTCTGTTCGAAGTGTAAGACGCGTGTTTCGACTTTTCGACCGCTGAAGTCACTTGTGAGACCTTGGAGTTTTTCTAAATTGATGTAATCACTATTGTAATGGTCACGGACGAAGACGCCGCTCCCTTGAACTTGATAGACGTATCCTTTGTTGACGAGGATCTCGATCGCTTTTCGGACCGTGTTGCGGCTGACGCCATACTTGTTGGCATACTCATCCTCGGTCAATAATTTATTCGTATGTTGGTAGACGTGATTGACGATGTCCGCTTCAATCTGACTCGCAACTTGCTTGTACTTCGGAGACATACAGTTCTACACCTTTCAAAAAAATTTGTGGGAATGAATTTGGTAACAGTATAGCAGATAACCTTTGTAAGCGGATACGTTTCGTTCGTCAATTGTTGAAAAAAGTCGAACGATTCAATGCTAGAATATTCGGAAAATGTGAAACAATGAGGGCATAGAGTACGTATATAGTAGTAATGCATAAGAAGGAAAGGAAGTGCTCTAGTTGACTGAGGCACATTGGCATATGGAAGAAACCACATGGCGCAAGTCACACCTTCGGGTAGGCTATACATTATTGGTGTTTGTTGTGACGGCCATTATTTTATCTTTTTTCGGACGTTACGTCTGGTTGACAATCCCTTTCGTCTTGATTGGAATGGCCATGATTGGATTAGACGTGAAAAAGTATCGGATGCGTCGTACGCATATGAAAGATCGAGATGTCGTGAAGTTACTAAAATGGAACCTACTGTATGATTTGATCAGTTCGGGTGTTCTCGTCTCCTTGATTTCGGCTCTGCTAATCTTTCAATATGACAGTTTGACGTTAGCGATCGGATTGCTCGTATGGGGAGCAGTCAGCGATCAGATGTCACGGATGTTTCAAAAAAGGTTAAATGAACGTGTTCCGCTGTTACAGCAGTTAGATTTGGAGCGACGAAATCAATGATTAGACGCATGACACAAGAAAAAGCATGGAAGCGTTTATTCGACCAATGGATATTCGGCCTGTTTGGAACATTTGTAGTACTGATGTTACCGATCAGTTTATTAACAGATGACCTTACGTGGGGCGTGTTATATATCGCCTGTGCGCTCATTCCGCTGAACATCTTATATGTGAAGCGCTATCGAATGCGTCTGAGGTTTCACCCAGAACTGAAAGGATTGTATCGTCGTCAACTCGTTCGGGACGGATTCAACAGTGCTGCCTTTTTCCTCGCGTTGAATCATCAACTATTGTTCACATCAAACGTGGCGTATGTGTGTGTCACGGTATTCATTGGTGGTGCAATGCTATTAACGTTGAACGTGAACAAACAAACGAAACAACAAGATATGGAGTATATACATTTCGACAAGGAGGCGATATAGGTGGCACAAGACGTAAAGTGGATGCGACGAATGCGACGTTATGCCGTACCCATCTTGATTCTTTATGTCACGGCCATGATTGTCGCTCTCTTATTAGAGAAAATGTGGCTTATCCCTATCATGGCGTCGGTCTCCGTGATCATCGTCGTGATGGGCTATCAAGAGATGCGTATCATGTGGCGAATGACAAAACATCCGAAAGCTCATCGAATGCTTATATTCCAATACGTATTCGAATGGGTGGATGCGATTTTGTTGACGGCGCTCATGGTGACACTTCTGACAGCGGAAGATTTTGGTCTCGTGATCGGTCTCTTTTTTGGGATATGGGGAGTACTCAGTCCGATTCGGCAGAAGTGGTTCACGAAGCAACTTAAACAAATCGATCCGGAATTACCGACGTATGAGGAAGTGATTGAAGGGAGTGTACTAAATGGACCGTCAATTTGAACTCACGATAACGCATGCCAAACAATTCGAACGGTTTTTTGGCTGGCCGGTACTCGTCATATTCCTCATTTCGTTCATCACCATGTTACGGATACAGGCGACATGGATCATCCCCGTCATGTTGGTCGTATCCATGGGCATGGCTTATAAAGGATATATGGAATATCGAGTCATTCGCCCTTTTGCCGAACATCAAGCGGTCGCTCGCGTGTTACGCTATCGACTCGTTGACTGTTGGATTAGTGCTGTTTCGTTATTTGTGCTCTTCATCCCGATGTATGTGAACGAAGATGCCTTCATCCTGATTGGCGGGATCGTCGCCCTTTGGGGGTTGACGAAATCGTATCGAGAAAAGAAGTGGGAAGAGCGGATTCATGCTCATCAGTCAGAACTACCGACGTATGAAGAAGTGTTGGAAGGAGGAGAGAACATATGGAACTATCACCAAAAGTAAAAGCGCAGATCGACACGATTCTAAAAGTAGACCGCTTGACGAAATGGGGTGTCGGCATCATCGGCATCGGACTCGTCGTCAGTTTTTTGATTTATGCCTCGTATTGGACACTCTCAGATGGTGTCGTCACGGGAACATTATATGCGGTGCTCGCCGCAATCTTGACGGGTATTTTTATCCAATATCGGATGTGGTTGCGTTTCGTGAAGCATCAAACGGCGCGTAACCTCTTGTCATTCAAAATGATCGCGCACACGCTCGCTTTGACGGGTGTCGGGATTTATGGACTCTTCTATTTCACGAGTGAAGCGACGAGCACACAATCGTTCCGTATGTTCCTCCTTTCGCAACTGACGTTTTTCGGGATTGAATACTTGGCGAAGCGGTTCGACCGCGTCATTCAATCTTATGACGAAAACTATTTGACAGATCAAGATTTAAAAGAAATTCGTGAAGTCCGCGAATACGAGAAGGAGCAACGTCGTGAACAAACGTGATCAGATGAGAGAATTGACTAAATTCGATGAATCGGGAAAGTGGACTGTTAGTATGATGAGCGGCGCGCTTGCACTCATGCTTTTCTTCGCTGTAGAGAAAGGTTGGATTTCGTTGGTAGGTGTATTGTTGATTTCAGAAATCGCTGCCTTACCTGCATGGAAGAAGACGTGGGACCGAGAAGCAATCAAGAAGCGCTATTTGCTATCGAGAGAAGCAAAACGACTCGCGCATTGGAACTCAATCACTGGTTTGATTGCGTACCCATTTGTCATCGTCTTTCTATATTTCACAGTTACAGGGCAGATTTCGACGCTTGCTTTCTTTGTAACGATTGCAGTGCTCATACCGAGTTCTATGATGATGCATCGATTGTATGAAAAACATATGGTCCGACTTGATGAGAACTATGTCACGGAACGTGAATTAAGAGAAGAACAAAAATGGGGGAGCGCGTGAGCGTCTCTCCCATTTTATATGACCGTTCGAATAACAAAGTAGAGGCAGGTTAGGAAAGGAATTAGGAAAAGAAAACCTAGCCATTCACCTTGACCAAATAAGAGCCAAGCAAATAATTGAAACGAAAGTACACCGACTGTTGCAAATGTCGCAAATCGATAAGCTTTTGGGCGCGATGCAGGATCTTCCCACCATTCTTTAAAGAATGGAAGGCTAAAGAGAAGGGCGAGTCCTAGGAAAAAAGCTGCTGGAAAAACAAGTAGGTCACCAACATCACTTTGACCTCTTAATTGCAGCCATTTTGATGTGACAGATAATATGATTCCGATTACTAAAAATAGACTTGCCATCTCATTCCCCTCCATCTTTAAATATCGTTACTTGTATCATGCCCGTTCTCTCCCTACTCGAAAACCTGATGGATTGATGGCTTTTTAGTGAAAGTGGTGACTTTTACATGAACGGTAAAAAAGTATTTAGCGACTACTTTAACAATTTCTCTATCCAACACGCCTTGTACTCGATAGCATGAAAGCGTATCTGGAGAAACGGCTAGATATGAAGTGGAAGCGCCAGAACTCTGCGGAGTTGACGAGGACGAAGGTGATCGAGATTTCGGCGGATGCCTTCCAGTCGCGTGTCACGACTGAGAGAGTCTTGATAAAACGTTCGGGTGACCGGGCGGACAAAACGAGACTTGATGACATCACTCAAAAAAGCCCGTTTCCTTTTTCGAGAAATCGAAGAATAGAGGAGATTTGTTTATGTGTGGAATCGTAGGAATGATTGGACAAGTTGGAACGAAAGAGATTTTATTGAAAGGGCTTGAAAAGCTTGAGTATCGTGGCTACGACTCAGCAGGAATTGCCTTAGTCGGTGAGGACGTTCGTACGTTTAAAGAAGTAGGACGGATTCAAGCACTCCGTGACATTGTACCGGCTGATGCTGAAGGAACAATCGGAATCGGCCACACACGTTGGGCGACACACGGGGTACCGAGCGTTCCGAACGCCCACCCGCACCAAAGCACGACTGGACGATTCACGCTCGTCCATAACGGCGTAATCGAGAACGACGAGCAATTGAAAGCCACGCTCGACGTCCCGTTCCTTTCAGAGACGGACACGGAAGTCATCGTCTTACTCATGGAGAAACACTTCGTCGAGCTCGGTGATGTCGAGGCGGCGTTCCGCAAGACGCTTTCGGACCTCCACGGTTCGTACGCGATCGCGATGATCGACTCAGAGGACAAAGAACGCCTCTATATCGGGAAGAACAAGTCACCGCTCCTCGTCGGACTCGGGGACGGCACGTTTAACGTCGTCGCATCAGACGCGATGGCGATGCTCCAGGTGACAGACCAGTACCTCGAGCTCCACGACGGTGAAATCGTCATCCTCACACGTGAGTCGGCGACAATCAAAACGCTCGACGGTGACGTGCTCGAACGCGCGCCATACACGGCCGAGATCGATGCGTCAGATATCGAGAAGGGCACGTACGCGCACTACATGTTGAAAGAGATGGACGAACAGCCAGCCGTCATCCGCAACATCATCCAGCACTACCAGAACGAGAACGGTGACATCGAGCTCACGGAAGGCGTGCGTGAACTCGTTTCGGAAGCGGACCGGATTTATATCGTCGCATGTGGGACGAGCTATAACGCGGGACTCGTCGGAAAAGATATTTTGGAGCGCATCGCCGGCATTCCGACAGAAGTGCACGTTTCTTCTGAATTCGGCTACAATATGCCGCTCTTAAGTGAACGTCCGTTGTTCGTCTTCTTATCACAATCCGGTGAGACGGCGGACAGCCGTGCCGTCCTCGTCGAAGTGAAGAAACGGGGATACAAAGCGCTCACCATGACGAATGTACCGGGATCGACGCTCTCACGCGAAGCGAATGAGACGATGCTCCTCCATGCAGGACCAGAGATCGCGGTCGCCTCGACGAAAGCGTACACGGCGCAAATCGCCGTTCTCGCGATTCTCGCATATGACATCGCCCGTGCGACAGGGAAAGAATTGCCGTTTGATCTCATGCCGGAGCTCGCCCGTGTCGCGACCATCATGGACTCGATCATGGCGCAAAAAGAGTTATTCGAAGACCTTGCGGAACGTTATTTGAAGACGACACCGAACACGTTCTTTATCGGTCGTGGACTTGACGCTTCTGTCTGTCTCGAAGGAGCGCTCAAAGTAAAAGAGATTTCGTATATCCAAGCGGAAGGGTACCCAGGTGGGGAACTGAAGCACGGATCAATCGCCTTGATCGAAGACGGGACACCGGTCATCGCGCTCATCTCACAACCGAAGACGAACTTGAATATTCGCGGGAACGTTAAAGAGGTTGTCGCCCGTGGCGCGAACGCCTGTATCATTTCGATGCAAGGCGTGGAACATGAGAATGATGACTTCATCTTGCCGCACGTCGAGCCACTCATGGCACCGCTCATCAACGTCTTACCGGTTCAGTTGATGGCATATTATGCGGCGCTCGCCCGTGGCTGTGACGTCGACAAGCCACGTAACTTGGCGAAATCGGTGACAGTGGAATAAATAATGAAGAGGCTGAGTTAATAAAAACTGCACTTTGTTTGTTGGATACTTTCAACATACAAAGTGCAGTTTTTAATTAGTTCCTTCGGATTGCCTTAGAATAAATGATTGAATCATTGTATCGAATCGATAGTGTTCAAGTAAGGATTTGTTCTTTCTTGAAATGTTTAATCCGTACTCAGGTTTACTCTTTTGTCCGGGTTTATCGTAATCTCGATCAACGAATAATTCATTTGGGGCTAACCAAGCGACGTTAGGGATTAGATAAAGTTCAGGGTGTGCGTCTTGGGTGAATAAAAGAAGTGTCAAATAAAGGTTTGGATTCGTAAGGTCGAATTTACTTTTTTGCATAAAAACATATCCTGAATTACGAATTGCTTTTACTTGAATCTCACAAAAGCGGTTATTGGAATCTTTGATGACAAAATCGACTCCGTGATCATCTACTTCTGATGTATAGACGTCACATCCGTAGGACGCGAATTCCATTTTTGCATAGTACTCTGCATATCTTCCGAGCTGTAAGTGGTTTAAATGCTCCCAATTAAAGTTAGGCAATTCTGTCCATTCCTCTCTGTAAATACAAGATGTAATAAATTATAATACAATTCATTACAAGAATAGATATTTTAAT
This sequence comes from Exiguobacterium sp. 8H, assembly GCF_902506255.1. GTDB lineage: Bacteria > Bacillota > Bacilli > Exiguobacteriales > Exiguobacteriaceae > Exiguobacterium > Exiguobacterium profundum. The sequence goes on from NZ_LR733429.1 coordinate 2,591,604, forward strand.
CTAAAAGTATATCTTTAATGAACTGTCGATTAAACCGTAGATGAATACTTTCATGAAGACTTTAGCTCCTTATTAAGGAGTGAGTCTAGTGACGTAGACATAACCTTTTTACTCCTTGCCGATATCTTTGCCAACAAGCAAAATAGTAGGAGAAGTAAGCGGTTCCAACTTATGATTAGATAAAGATAAGCGACGAAAGAAGGGCTGACATGAACGTATACATTGCTTGCCATAGCGGGTTTGTGACAAGTGCGATGGCGGCGAAGTTATTCGCGCAGGCAAGCGAGGGGCGCTTGTCTTGTACGATCACGCACGGAACGATTCAAAACATCCCGAATGAGGTGGATTTGATTCTCTATCAGGAAGGGGCGACCCCGGTCACCCATCCAACCGCACGTGTCCGGTCAGTCCGACAACTCCTGTCGCTCGAGGAATACCGACTACTTGTCGAAGAATGGATGGATGAGCATGAGACATGAGTGGACCGCGCGAGAGCGGTCGATTTTACTACACTTATTGGCAACTGAGACATCGACACCGCTCGCCGAAATCGCGCAGGCGGTGAATTTGTCTGAGCGCACGATTCAACGAGAACGACAATTACTTGAAGGCATCTTAAAAGAGTTCGAACTTGAACTCGCTTGGCAACGCGGTCATGGACTGAGCCTGGTTGGCAAACCAGCTGCGAAACAACAGTTACGAGAAGATCTCATCTTATCTGCAGAAGCGATCCCCACGAGCGAGGACCGCTTATTTGAACTGGCGTGGCGTCTCTTGTTTGAGAACGATACACTCAAATTGCAGGCGGTCGCTAAACAGATGCACGTTTCGCCGAGCACGTTGACGCAAGACTTAGAGAAATTGGACAGATGGTTCGAAGAGTATCATTTAGAAGTTGAACGGAAAAAAGGTGTTGGGGCTAGAGTGCTCGGTTATGAGTCCGAGAAGCGTAAGCTACTCATCAACGCTCTGCTTGCCCACTGGGACACGCTCGCATTTTATCGCTTCGTCCGTGGAGAAGACGACTACATTCCTGCTTTTTTGAAGACGGTACCATGCGAGGAGATGCTTGAAGGTCTTCGAGACGGTTATGATTATTTGAAATCCCGTTCGTTTGAGCGGATGGACGACCGCACCATCATGCGAGTCACGTTCGCTTACGGCGTGCAACAAGAGCGGTTAGCGTCTGGATTCTTTTTAGAGATGTATACGAAAGGACGGTCCGAGGACTATCTGAAAGTCGCCACCGATATGGAAGCGGCTCTCGGTATCACTTACTCGATGGCGGAACGCGTCTGGTTCGCGGAAGAGGCGAATCGTCTGCGCTCAATTAAAGATCAAATGAAAGAAGACGAGGAAGAACGCTGGATCATGCAGATTCGGGTGCATAAACTGATTCATCACGTCTCGCTCATCTACGGGTTCACCTTTACGGATGACGCGGCTCTCGAACGAGGACTGCTTGCTCACATCCTCTCGAGTATGAATACGCAGGCGCTACCAGAGACGAGTACGGTCAAGCCCCACATCGACCGCGACTATCCGGGACTTCGTTCGGCGATTCAACAGGCCGCCGACATCGTCTTTGGGACGAATACGTTCTCCGAAGAAGAAACGGTTTTTTGGGCGATGCACTTTGCGGCAGCACTCGTCAAACCGGTGCGCCGCCGCGAATATCGGGCGCTCGTCATCTGTTCGGCCGGACTCGGTTCGTCGAAGATGCTCGTCAATCGGGTACGCCAAGAGTTCCCAGAGATGCAAGACGTCGTCAACTCATCACTTTTCGGACTCGAACAGCACCGATTGGAAGAATATGATGTCATCTTGTCGACGGTACCGTTGCCACCGCTATCGGTACCAACGTTAATCGTCAACCCGCTTTTGACGAGTGAAGAAGTGCAACGCGTCCGCCATCTCTTACTGTCATTACCGCAATCCTTTCAGACACTCGCAACGAAGCCGCGGTCAACGATGCTTGATTTCGCAGAACTCGGGGAATTGGTCGAGACGTTCGAGCGGATGGATGACCAGTTTGATTTGGTCACGCTCAATAATACGGACCGTTTAGAAGATATCTTGCTTGATATCGGTACACATTTAGAAGAACGTGATCTCGTACAAAGCGGGATTCAGCTCTCTGCCCAACTGCTTCGTCGTCACGAGGTCGCGGGCCTTGGTGTGCCGGGTACGAAACTGGCGTTATTCCACGGACGACATGCCTCGATTGAGAAGGCGAGTGTGTTTGCGTTTGATTTAACGACGTCGATTCCGCTCCTTATGATGGATCAGTCGACCGAACCCGTGACACGTCTCCTTGTCTTGCTTGCACCGGAAGAAGCACGTGACGTCGAGCTTCAGTTCCTAAGTGCGATCAGCGGGTCGCTCATTGAGAGTGAGGAGCATATGCGTCTTTATAGCACGGGAACGAAAGAAGATCTTCGTTTACTCCTGCACGAATGCATGAAGAAAATGATTCATGAAACATTGTACGAAAAATGACCGAACCATGGTCATTTTTTTGTTTGGCACAAAATGTTGCCAAAGTGTGAACTGGATTGAATTGAGTAAGCGCTTACTCCAGGCATACAATACAGGTGTAGAGCACAAACCGGTTAGCTACACTACACATTCAACCTTTCACATTTAAACGACTGGAGGTTTTATACATGGCGAATACGCAAGCAAGCTCGGGCGGGGTCCGAGTCAAAGTACAACGGTTCGGTAGTTTCCTCAGTGGGATGGTCATGCCGAACATCGGCGCCTTCATTGCCTGGGGGATTATCACAGCACTCTTCATTCCAACAGGATGGTGGCCAAACGAAAAATTAGCAGAACTCGTTGGTCCAACCATCACGTATCTCTTACCATTACTCATCGGTTTCACTGGTGGTAAATTACTTCATGACGTACGAGGCGGTGTCGTCGGGGCACTCGCCACGATGGGGGTCATCGTTGGTACCGACATTCCGATGTTCCTCGGTGCGATGATCATGGGTCCACTCGGTGGTTATGTCATCCGCCAAGTCGACCGTGCCCTTGAAGGCAAAGTTAAAGCAGGATTTGAAATGCTCGTCAACAACTTCTCAGTTGGAATCATTGGTGGTCTTCTCATGCTTGGAGGATTTGAAATCTTCGGTCCGATCATGAGTGCCCTCGATAAAGTCATGGCGGCAGGTGTTGACTGGATCGTCGGCGCGAAATTGCTTCCGATTGCGAGCCTGTTCATCGAACCAGCAAAAGTTCTCTTCTTGAACAACGCCATCAACCACGGGATCTTGAGTCCGCTTGGTGTCGATCAAGTCGCCGACGCTGGAAAATCAGTTCTCTTCTTACTTGAAGCAAACCCAGGACCAGGTCTTGGATTACTTCTCGCCTATATGTTCTTCGCCAAAGGTGCAGCGAAACGTACGGCACCGGGTGCAGCCATCATTCACTTCCTTGGTGGGATTCACGAGATTTACTTCCCATACGTGTTGATGAAGCCGGTCTTGATCCTTGCGATGATCGCAGGGGGCGCAACAGGAATCTTCACGTTCGTACTCTTTGATGTCGGTCTCGTCGCACCTGCTTCACCAGGTAGTATCTTTGCCATTCTTGCGATGGCGTCACGCGGTTCATATCTCGGACTCGTGGCAGGGATTCTCTTGTCAGCAGCGGTCACGTTCGCTGTGGCGAGTGTCATCTTGAAATCGAGCGCAGCAGAGGAAGTATCACTCGAAGAAGCGACACAAAACGTGAGTGCGATGAAAGGCAAACAGTCTTACGCATCGGCTCTCGTGACAGATCGTCTTGATAAAGTCGACCACATCATCTTCGCTTGTGACGCTGGAATGGGATCGAGTGCCATGGGAGCATCGGTTCTCCGGAACAAGGTCAACAAAGCGAACTTGCCAATCAAAGTGACGAATACGTCCATCAGCAACTTGCCGAAAGACGCCCAGTTCGTCATCACACACGAAGATTTGACGGAGCGTGCGGAAGCGCAAGCACCGGATGCGATTCATCGTTCGGTCACGAACTTCTTGAACGCCGATTACTACGACCAATTGGTAGAAGAAATTAAAGCGGAACGCAGCAAAATTTCTTGAACTCAGAACAGATAGAGATACGGTTTAGCCATTAGGAGGAAATCAAAATGCCATTCATTCAAACAGAGATGATTCGACTTAACCAAACATTCGCAACGACAGAGGAAGCGATCACAGCAGCCGGAGCCGTCCTACAAGACGCCGGCTGTGTGACGCCGGAGTATGTAGAAGCGATGCATGAACGTCAAGCGATCGCCAACGTCTATATCGGAAATCACGTCGCCATTCCACACGGTACAGAAGCAGCGAAATCAGCGGTTCAGAAGACGGGGATCTCGTTCCTGCAAGTACCAGACGGTGTCGACTTTGGAGGTCAAACGGCCAAACTCGTCATCGGAATTGCAGGCGTGAATGATGAACATTTAGAGCTCCTTTCGCAAATCGCGATTCTCTGCTCGGACGAAAGCAATGTGGAGCGTCTTGTTCAGGCGAAAACGAAAGAAGAAATCTTGGCGCTCTTTATGGAAGAGGTGGCGTAAATGAAAGCTGTTCATTTTGGGGCAGGGAACATCGGACGAGGATTTATCGGATTATTGCTCAATCAAAGCGGTTACGAGGTGACGTTTGTCGACATCAATGACACGGTCATCGAAGCGCTTGAGGTAAAACGTCATTATGAGGTCGGGTTCGCAGAAGACGGCGTCGATCGTATCGTCGTCGACCGTGTTCGCGGTGTCAATAGTTTGAAAGAACCGGCTCGTGTCGTGGACTTAATCGCAGAAGCAGATTTCGTGACGACGGCTGTCGGACCGTCACTTCTCTCAAAAGTGGCACCGTTGATCAGCGAAGGACTTCGTGCTCGTGAAGTCGAGGATGCACCGGTCTATGTCATCGCATGTGAGAACATGATTGGTGGGAGTGCAATTCTTCGTCAAGAAGTAGAGGCGTGTGGCGGTGTCGGGGAGGCGAATGTCTTCTTCCCGAACGCGGCTGTCGACCGCATCGTCCCGCTACAACAACATGAGGATCCACTTTACGTGGAAGTCGAGACGTTCCATGAATGGGTCATCGAGACACAAGGGCTCAACGAACAACCACCGATTCAAGGCGTGACGTGGGTCGAGGAGATCGGACCGTATATCGAACGGAAATTATTCACGGTCAATACGGGACACGCCATCGCCTCTTATATCGGCTCGTTGTTCGGGAAGGCAACGATTGACGAGGCGTTGAAGGATCGTCGCGTGCGTCAAGTCGTCCAAGGCGCATTGTATGAGACAGGTTGGTTATTGCTTGAGAAATACGGATTCGAGGCGAAAGAGCATAGCCAATACATTCAAAAAATCATCAAGCGCTTTGAAAACCCGAAACTGAAGGATGAAGTGTCGCGCGTGGCGCGTTCGCCGATTCGTAAACTTGGACCGAGCGACCGTCTCGTCAAACCGGCACGCGAATTGATGGATAACGGCATCGAGCCAAACGAACTCGCTTACGGGATTGCAGCAGCCCTTCATTACTACAACCCGGAGGATTCGGAATCATCGGAGCTGAACTTGTCAATCGAAGAACACGGCATCTCGTCAACGATTGAAAAATACCTTCATCTTCATGAAGGGGACACGTTGACTCAGTTGATTCTCGATCAATATCATTTGATTCGTGAAGAAGAAAAAGAACGCGTGTCGTAACTAAAAATCGCTCCTGTCTATTTGACAGGAGCGATTTTTAGTGTTTCCCGAACTCGAGATAGGTGGTCGTCTCTTTGACATGAAACGGAACGTCTGTCTCAGACAACGGAAGACTGAAGTAGTAGCCCTGTACGTAGTCACACGATTCCTTGAGTAGCCATTCGAGTTGAGCGGATGTTTCCACACCCTCCATGAGAACTTTCATACCCAGGTTGTGACCGAGTTGAATCATCGAGCGGACGATGGCCTCTTGATTGCGGTCGGTGAACAGGTTTTCGATAAACGTTCGATCGATTTTCAGCACTTGCACAGGAAGTTCCCGAAGTTGGCTGAAAGAAGAATAGCCGGTCCCAAAATCATCGAGAGAAATGAGGATCCCGAGCTGATGCAACTGCGTCAGTTTTTCACGAGTCGAGGCCTCATATGAAAGCATCGAGGACTCGGTCACTTCCAATTCGAGATACATCGGGTCCATCCCCGTCTCCAAAAGAATGGATTGTAGCGTATCAACAAAGTCTTCGCGCGCAAATTGGAGGGGGGAGACGTTAAGGGATAATGTAAAGGGACGTATCCCAGTCCGTTGCCAACGTACCCAAGTGCGACAGCCTTCCCGAATGACCCAATGACCAATCGAATGAATTAACCCCGTGTTTTCTGCAATCGGGATGAAGTCAGATGGCGCAACCTTTCCGATTTGTGGATGTTGCCAGCGAAGTAACGCTTCCACGCCTTCTAATCGATTCCGCTTCAAATCGATTTTCGGTTGATAGACAAGTGTCAGTTCGTTTTTACTTAGTGCGGTGACGAGTGCTTTTTCTATCTCGATATTGCGCAAGAGTTGAGGTCGTGATGATTCTTCGAATAATTTGATATTATTCTCTCCATCCTGTCTGGATTCATCAGCGGCAAGACGAGAAAATTGAATAAGTTCTTCGGAAGAAGCACTATCCTTAGGGAAATGACTGATTCCCGCACTCATCGTCAATTCAAGAGTCGTGCCATCCACGTCGAAGCTGGATGAAAGCGCCTTAATACATTTTTCAGCCTTTTGATGAGCGAGCGAACTTCGTTGCGCAAATAGTAAGATGACAAACTCGGATGGTCCGATTCGTGTCAACACATCGTCTGGGTGAATCGTATGTTTGAGGCGGTCAGCGACTTGAATGATCAACTCATCTGCTCCGTGATGCCCGAGAATGTCACTTAGGAAACGCCAGCGGTTTACGTCGATATATAAACAGGCGACCGAACGTTCTTGTGAGATACATTCCTTCAAGAGGGCATCCAGTTTATGCCGATTTGGTAAATCCGTCAATGCATCGTGAAAAGCCATATGTTCAATCAGACGCTGAGAGGCGACTGCTTCGGTCACATCTCGGATAAACCAGAGTACTTGATTGTTCGAACCATCTTGAAGTGGGTAAGACGTCACTTCTAACGTACGATGATTCGTGTCAATTTGTACCGGCTGATAGAACGGCTGTTGAGCCGACAGCAAAGGATGATAATCTTGAAAAAATGGTTCTGTTACATGCCCCTCGAATAAGTGAGCGAACGCTTGATTTTGATATTGGATTTCACCATCGCTTGTCGTTGTCACTACGGCATCCGTTGTCGATTCTAAAATCGTCGTTTGGAAGAGGTCACGTTTTTGGATTTGTCGTTCTAACGTATACGCAATAAAGTACATCCCGAATAAGAGAAATACGATGCTTGTGACTAACCATGCGAGTAGGGTCGGATCAATCGGAACCTGCCTGACGGGTGAAGCATCGGGGATAATGGTCGTTGCCCGCATTCCAGCAAGGTGCATACTGAAAATAGCTGTCCCCATCAGAAGGGAGAACATCAGTTTCACGGAAAAAGCGGAATGCTGCATAGAGTAGGATGAAAAGAAACCTACCCATAAGGCGAGAAAGGAAGCGCCCCAAGCGATACCAATCGAAATCAATACCCATAAGGGATCAAAGTCTAATTGAACACTTTGTATAGCGGTCATCCCGATATAATGCATGCTGACAATTCCGAATCCCATCAAACCGGAAGATTGCAGTAAGGTCATCCATGTCGTCTTTCGGGAAATCAAACCGAACGACAGGATGCACCCGGCAATCGCCGGAATCATCGATCCGATAATGAGCCAGATGGAGTACGTGCTTTCGTGTAAAGAAGCATGACCGAGCATGGCCACAAAATGCATGGACCAGATGCCGAGACCTAGGGTGGTACCACCAAATAAAATCCAAGTACGATGAGACGTTGTCACACCTCCTGTGACCCGCTTCGCTAATTCGAGTGCCATCAAGGCTGAAACGCTAGCAATGAGGAAAGCGAGCATCATCAAAAATCCATTATGACTCGTTGTGTGCGTGCTAATCTGTTCCATAGTGTCGATACCTCATAGGGTTTTTAATTTATGATTCACTTTATTATATGCCGAACAATTGTAATTACATATAAAAAGATTCAAATGCTATTCTTCCAATCAAATAAGGGGTACTACATTGCTGAAGGGGTGCTGACTATGTATAAAAATAAATACATTCACTTGTTCTTATTGGTCTCATTCGGCTACTCATGGCTTATATGGGGAAGTTTGTACTGGTGGACCGATTTACCGATTATGGCAATCGTTATTTCGGGAGCGTTTGGACCCAGCATTGCAGGGTTCGTCACGATGTATCGACTTCGCGGTGGGGAAGGGGTGACACATCTTTTTCGGAAAAGCGTTCAGTTCCAGATGAGTTGGAAGACGTATGTGACTCCACTTTTGTTGGTGCCGTTATTATTTCTCGTGGCGTATTGGTGGACGGATAGAAACGATGCCTTACTCGTTCGCGAACCGTGGTGGATCGTCCCATACTTTCTCTATATACTATTTCTCGGTGGGGCGGTGCAGGAAGAGTATGGATGGCGCGGCTATTTGCTCGACGCCTTGCAATCAAGACTCCCGCCGCTTCTAGCCAGCTTGTCACTCGGAGTGATCTGGATGCTATGGCATATTCCGCTCTTCCTCATGGTTGGAACAGTTCAAGCGAATCTATCGTTTTGGGCATATGGATTAGCCGTGATGGCTTATACGATTCTCATCACTTGGGTATACAACGGTTCGTCGCGTAATTTATGGTCGGCCTTTCTCATGCATACGATGTTTAATGTCATGCTCGTGATGGTCGGGTTCGAAGCGGAAAGTGGTTATCCAATCGGGTTTATTCATTTGACAATCACGTTATGGACCGCTGCGATTTTAGTCATTTGGAAAACGTACGGTAAATTGAGTTATGAGCCACTCGAGGAAATGATTCCTTCATACCCGAGTGTTACGCAACGGATGCGTGAGGGTAAAGAGTAGGACAAAAAAGAAAAGGAAGTGGACGTCTTGAATTTTCGCGCACTCGAACAATCAGACGTGAGATCCTTGCAGCGCTTGTTTATGGAGAGTCTGAGTGACTTGATTCGACGAGAGCGTTTTGAAGATGCCGATTTGCTCGATGAAGAAGTGGCACGTCTGAACACGACGATTCAAGATCATTTCGATGATGACACCGTTCAACTGTACATTGTGGAAGAAGACGGAATCATTGTGGGAGCAGGGGCGTTACTACCTCCGAATGATATCATCTCAGGAAACATACAAATTGAGCGTGGTGCGATCGAGTTAGGGAGTGTCTATGTGTCACCTCGTATGCAGCGGCGAGGTGTCGGACAATACTTGTTAGAAGAAATGATGCGTGAAATTTCGGATCGAGGGAAAGACGTCTTTTATTTAGATGCCGGATTCCCGAGCGCTCAAGCCTATTGGCAAAAACGATTGGGTGAGCCATCTCATATCCTCGAACATTATTGGGGTCCCGGGGCATCACATATGATTTGGCGGGTCAATATCAAACAAGGAACTTAGCTGAGTGCTAAGTTCCTTGTTTTTAGTAATAAGATCGCATGAATTGATGAATGCCGGATGCCGTTGCTTCAGCCATTCGTTGACGATATGTCGTACTCGTTAAATGTGAGCGGTCGCTTGAATTACTGATGAATCCGTATTCGACAAGGGTAGAAGGTGACACGTTACGTCCGACTACGTATACATTTTGATACTTGACCCCACGGTTTTGAATCGTGGAAATCCGTGAAGCGATTTCTTTATTGATACTTGAACCGAGACTACGGCTGGCGGAAACGTAAGGGTTTGTCGTATAGCTATCTGACGTCGGGACGAGTACCTCATGTCCATGAGCCGTGTTATAAACAGAAGAGTTCGCGTGAAGACTGACGAACACATCCCCTTTATAAGACTTGTTGAGTGACACACGTTGGTCAAGGGAGAGGTACGTATCGTTTGAGCGAGTCAATTTAACGTTGTAGTCATATGTGCTCGATAAGACGCCAGCAAGGCGTTTCGCGATATCAAGTGCAATTACTTTCTCGTAAACCGATCCGTAGACAGCGCCAGGATCGTTTCCGCCATGCCCTGCGTCGATGACGACCGTTTTACCAGTTCCGTCTGTATCGGTTGGTGTCGTGACAGTCGTAGGCTTCAAGTACTCGGATGCTACATAACCGGTTTTCCCATTGTATGTGACTTTATACCACGAGTCGTAACGACTGACATACTTGACGACCGACCCGGCCGGAATGACGGTTAAGACATTGCTCCAAGAGGCCGCGCTAAGGCGCATGTTCAAGTTCACGGTCGTTTCATAATAAGCAGACGGGGTTATAGGAGCTGTCGTTGCCGTTAAATAGTCAGAAGAAACGTAACCGGTTTTTCCATTATAGGTAACCTTATACCATGATCCGTAGCGACTCACATATTTGACCGTCGCACCCGACGGAATCGTCGTGACGACAGAACTCCATGAAGCGGCGCTGAGACGCAGGTTTAAATTGGCAGTTGTCTTATAATAGTCCGAAGGTGGGACGGGAGCACTCGTAGCTGTTAAATAAGCAGAAGCGACGTAGCCCGTCTTTCCATTGAACGTCACTTTGTACCATGACCCATAGCGACTGACATACTTGACGGTCGCATCGGCAGGGATCACGGTGACGACATCACTCCATGAAGCGGCAGTAAGACGCATATTTAATCGGTCTGTTGTCTTATAGTAAGCAGAAGTGTTCGAGACCGTAACGTATTGAGAAGAGACATATCCTGTTTTGCCTCCATAACTGACTTTGTACCACGAACCGTATGTACTGATATACGTGACGCTTGAGCCAGATGGAATGGTCAACAGGACAGGGCTCCAAGTGGCTGCACTTAAGCGAAGATTTAAGTTGGCGGTAGTGGTATAGGTCGAGGCGGCTTCAACAACAGTCGATTGAATACCAGATGAATCCAGTTGGAACGGGACGATTGCTGCCCCGGATATTGCAAGTGAAGAGCTGAGTAACAGCTTTAAACTCCATGATGATTTTGTTTCATTCAATGTTCAAACTCCTTTATTCATTAAACTAGTGACAAGGGCGGCGTATGAGAGTGCATCTAGGTTGTCCCTGTTTATTATATAAGTAAAAAGGAAAAAATGGAGGGGAATATATAATTCATTTACCTTTTTTCTTAAAATAAAAAAGACGCACAAGGCGTCTGGAGTAAATCAGATTAAACGATGCGAGGCATATCATCAACAAGTAGTTTAACTGGTTCATCTACTTTAACAATGCGAGGCATGTCGTCAACGAATAGTTTAGCAGGCTTGTCTACTTTAACAATGCGAGGCATATCATCAACAAAGAGTTTGATTGGTTCGTTCACTTTAACGATACGAGGCATATCATCAACGTGTAATTTGACGGGCTCATTTACTTTAACAATGCGAGGCATATCATCTACTAGAGGTCTAACAGAACTTCCTAAAAGTAAAACTGCTGTAGCGATAAATAGTATTCCTGTTACTTTTTTCATTAATAAAACCTCCATCAAATTATTATTTTATGCTTCTAAAGCAGAAAAACCTAAATTATCATAGATCATTCGTCAGCTTTCAAAGAATCGAACAATCGGTATAGTGTCTCAGATTGCTGATATATACGTGTCTCCAAATCTCCTGAGTAAGCATCTGGAGTGTCGGCAGGAAAGATCACTACTTTTTCAGATTCACTTTTTACAGCAGTTGCTAGAATAGAAACATTTACTTGTTGACTCAATAACGTACTGCAAAGAGAATGTGATATCTTATCAGTTTCATTGAGTAAATTTGGTCTCCAGCAAACTGATGTTTCGGGCAAAATATACAAAATATGTCCTTCTTCAAGTAGGGTCATGCATTGATTAGTAACAAAGTCTGAATCCTGCTCAACGTTAATATATTCATAATCAAGTAACTGTTTTTCATAAATTGTTTTTGTACTTCGTTTTAAAATCGAGAGGGAAAGTTCAGGTCCTAGAATATAAAGTTTTTTGAAAGAGTGAATGTGATTCAATGAACGAGCTATCAGTCGAGGTAATGATTGATAGTAATCGATTTGAAAAGCGTTTACAATGAAACCTCTAGGAGAACTTAACAATTGGGTCAGGTGTTCTAACCCTGAAAAATTATTATGATCTTCAGAAGTGTACATTGTATCCATGGTTGGAACTTGCTTTGACTTAAAATAAATTTTAGGCTTAATGTAGTCTTCGGCAAGTAAGAAACTTAGTTTTCCCATTTGTCATTTTCACCCCCGGATAAATAATTGAAATGTGTTATTTAGTAAAAATTAACTAGGAAATTTGTAGAAACTGTTTTTACTAGTTCAATATTATCATGTCATCTTTTATAAAGGGGGATGTTTTGGTTGGGAAAATCATTCCTAGAAATGCTCTTTTAAGATGCTTTTTTGTGGCGAATTTCCTGTATGCGTGACAAAAAGACTAATATTTTTTAAAAAAACCAACCATTTTAGTTCGAAGGGGCTACTTTTTGATATGGAATATAACTTTGGGAATTTAATAAAAGTAGAACGTATGCGGAAAAATATGAAGCAGTCAGTGCTTGCTAGAGGAATCTGCTCAATCTCATACTTAAGTAAAATTGAAAATAATCAAACTACTCCTAGTGACGAAGTCTTAGAACTGATTTTTGAAAGGTTAGAATTAGAGGTTCCACTTTATTATGACTTCAGTGAAAAAGTAGATCAAACTAAAAAAGAAATTCGAGATATATTGAAAGAAGCATTATTGTCACGCCAAGAAGATAAGTATTTTAAGAGGATTGAAAAATTTAAAACAAATCCTGTTGTCTTACAATCGAAGGAATTGTACATTACTTTATTAATCACGCTAGCGCGATTTGGTCTCACACCTGGTGGTAATGTTCAATATTTAATTGAAGTAGGTTGGATTAAAGATCAACTAAACAAAGACAATCGTTTGCGATACGATTTATTGCAGTGCCTCTACATGTTTCTCTATCAGTCGGCTGATCGAGAAACTACTGTGAGTTTGTTAGAGAATGTTGGTAAAGAGCTTGCGGATTCAAGTATTCCTGATTGGGAAAAAGCAGATATGCGATATGTGATGGGCGCCCTTTATCACCGATTTACAGATTATTCTCAAGCTATTGATTACGTGAAGTTGGCACTCGAGTATTTTCAAGAGAATTTTTGCTTGGAACGAATTATCGAGTCGCACATGATTATTGGTTTGTCATTTAAACGTCGGAAACGATACACAATTGCTTTAGAACATTATGAAAAAGCAGCGAAAGTGGCAGATAAGGCAAAATTGAACGATTATTATGGAATGCTTTATAACAATATGGGAGATATATATTTTTTAATTGGGGATCAAGAGAAAGCACAAAAATATTTTCTTGATAGTTTTAAGGTTAAAGAAGGAGCAAAAAGTAAACTATATAGTGTAATGTCTTTGCTTGAAGTCAATGCCGCTAAAAATAATATTGAAGGCATTATGGAATGGTTGGCAATAGGCTATGAGTTAAAAGGGGATCAAGATGATTTAGTAGAGTTTAACTATCACTTTGATATTTACGTAAGTAAGTATAAAAAAATTGATCAAAATGAGTTAATCCAAAGTCTAAAAAGGGCTGTTAATTATTTTGAAGCATATGATGAATACTACACTCATAAGTATGCATTGTGGTTGTCTAGAGAATTAAGAAGCACAGGAAAGTACAAACTTGCTACAGAATACTATGAAAAAACAATCTCAATGATGTCACGTTGGGAGTAAACAAAAAGAACTCGAGATAAGTAATGATACTTAAATCGAGTTCTTTTCTATGGCGTTGTAAAATAATGCACAGTCCACACTTGTTCTTGAACGAGGCGTTCGTCTTCTATATGACCGTTAAGGACCTGCTGTAATAGATGAATCAAATGTTTTTGAAGATTCGCATCATGAGAGCCACTATGCAAAATCTCCTCTTCGCTCGCAACAATGTAAAAACCACCAAGCCGCAATGGCACATGCTTCCGAATCAAAGCAGCGGCAGTTTGAAACTTCGCTTGCTCCCCCATGTGAGGCACGTCAATCTCGAAACGTCCCCATTGATTAAAATCTCCAATTTCTGAAAAAGGTGGGTCACGATGATCCAATGGCAAGTCCTCCGATCCTAGCAATCTCTTTATATTCAGTATATCTTGTTTTTGACTTAAAACGTGCAAAAATAAATGGATAGGGTAACCTACATCTACGAAAATGAATCGGTTTCTTTCCTTTCTATATTCTGTAAAAGGATTCCTTCCAAATTAGGCAAAAAAAGAGTCAAAAATAACACGGTCATATCGACCGTGTTATTGCATGATGTGTTCTTTTGAGGTTGGGAGTTCACAGATAAATGTACTTCCTTCCCCGTATACCGATTCGACATGGAGTTGACCATCATGGGCTTTGGCAATTTCTTTACAAATTGCGAGACCGAGACCGGTACCTCCGATTTTACGACGATCCGAATTATCGACGCGGTAAAATTTCCCGAAGAGGTGAGGGAGCGAGGCACTCGGTATACCCATACCGTGGTCTCTCACTTTCATCACGACCTCTTCGTCTATACGTTCGAGCGATACAAGGATATTCCCGCCATCTGGCGAATATTTGATGGCGTTACTTAATAGGTTACCAAGTAATTGACGCATCCCTTCTAAGTCTGCATCGATAATAAAGTCTTGTTCGGTATCGGCATCGATGAATAGTTCATGCCGGTCCGTCGTTTCCTGATAAAACGCGACACTGTCTGTGATGAGCTTGTATAAATCGACCGGTTCCCACTCGAACGTTTGCTTTCCAGACTCCATTTTTTGAAGATCCAAGAAATCGTTGACGAGATACGAGAGTCGTTTCGCTTCATCGTGGATTGTCTTCAAATACAGTTCACGACGACTTTCCTTCAAATCTCGTGACAGCATCAGTTCAGTGAATCCGTAAATCGAGGACAATGGTGTCCGTAATTCATGTGAGACGGTCGAGACGAGTTCGGATTTCATCCGATCGATTTCTGTTTCGGCCGTGACGTCACGTAAGACGAGCATCGTTCCACGGAGTCGACGGTCCCGATAGACACTTTCGGCATAAAGTTGAATAAAGCAATCGCCTTGGTCGATTGAAATCGTGAGCCCGTCTTCCGGCGGGTCTTGCGTGAAGACACGTTCGAAGTATCGGATGAACTGTTCGTTCTGATCGACCCGTTCCGCCAGCTGTTCGATATCGATGTCAATGGCAGAGAGTTCTTCGTATCCCTTATAGTCAAAGTGTAAATCATCAAACATACGGATGAAGGCGCGATTGCCGACGATAGTGTCATCTTCATAGTTCACATATAAAATGGCCTCACGTACAGAATTGATTAGTTGCGCCGTCTCTTTCCGATCCTGTTGCATCTGGCGATAAAGCTGCATGCGGAGAAGTGAGATGGCAAGTTGACCGGCGAACGCGTTCAATTCCGATTTTTCACTGGCATCGTATTGTTCATCGTAACGAGCCAAATAGAGACATCCAATGAGACTATTATCTGATGGGTCCATAATCGGGATGACCGTCTCATAGATATAATATGGATACGTGTGTAACGCATCGACGACCCGCTTAGAAGTGGCGGCCGGTAACTTTGAAATCATGACTCGTTTAAGCAAAAGGGAATCTTTCTTTAGACTTTCTTGTTGATCTTCGGTCATCTCTTTCGGTACAACAGACGTGATTTCTCCGTCTTTAGTGAGTAAGAGGGCGCCGAACTCAGATTTTGTAAGCAACACAATCTTTTCAATAACAGAAGAGTAATCAAATAAGGATTCTTTCGAGGCCAATACTTCAATCAACTCGTTACGATATTGAAGATTAATTTCATTTAATTTCGATTCATTTAATACGTTCTCGAGCTTTTCTTTCTTCGCTTTCAGTCTGCTGTTCTGGTCGGCCATCCGTTTGATGAGCGGGCGTCCGATTAATAAGATGGCACTGATGAACATGACGAGCCCAATCATCCAAATCCATCGGAGAGCAGTGAGTTCGAGAGTAGAGACATTCCCATCACGCACGAACCAGGCTCCAATCAAGGTTAAAACCAGACTGAATCCACAGACACTATATAAAATACTGAGTATTTGACGACTGTTCAATTGTTCAATCCACTTGCTGATCATTCGTTCTACTTCCTTCCTTGAACATAAAAAACGATAGGTCATCTTTTCCTTGCCCTGAATTTTATGAGACCGGGAAAGGAAAATGAAGCAATTTGCTTATTCAACGTGCATTAAAATAGATTCACATAATGCGATTTACCCAAAATACATGAAATGTACACGTGTCAACCTGCTTTGCGTTGACATTATTTAATGAAGTGATTACCTTGATATTAAGATAAAACAACGAGGAGTGTAAGTCTATGTTATCAATTGAACCGTCTGCCTTGACTGAACGAGACACATATAAGTTTTTGATTGGCAGCATTGTGCCAAGACCGATTGCGTTTGTCACAACACAAAATGGGGAGGTGATTAACGCCGCCCCGTTTAGCTATTTTAATGTAGTCGCATCCAACCCTCCGCTCGTCTCCGTCTCGGTTCAACGAAAAGATGGCGTGATGAAAGACACGGCGCGTAACGCACTCCGTACGAATGAACTAGTGATTCATGTCGTAGATGAAACGAACGTCATCAACGTGAACGAGACGGCCGCCAACCTTGCGGCAGATGAGAGTGAGCTGTCTCGTACAGACTTTACGCTTCAACCGAGTGATGTGATTTCGACTCCAGGGGTCAAAGAAGCAAAAATCCGTTTTGAATGTGTGCTCCATCATCACTTGCCGATCGAACATGACGGAAAAACGACTGCCGATTTATTGATTGCGCGAATTGTCCGTTTCCATATTGACCGAGAGTTATACAGTCAAGGACGCATCGATGCTAAACGGCTTGCGCCTGTCAGTCGGATGGCCGGCAATAGTTATGCGACCCTTGGGGAACTATTTGACGTGAATCGTCCAGAGTAATCGATAAACGTGCCCGTTTTTTCTAAAGAACGGACACGTTTTTTGGGTAAAGAAATAGGAAGCGCATTTGGGTGCGGTATTTCTTTCTTTCCGACACTCGCTTGTGTCACAATAAAGTCAGAACATTCTAACTTTCAGTCATCCTAGATCAGAGAAAAAGGGGAGTCCGTCATGTACCGTCCAACTGTCCAATCGATTATTACTGCTATTGAAACCGTGATTGTCGGAAAAGAAGAAGTCATCGCAAAAAGTCTCACTGCCTTGCTGGCAGGTGGACATGTGCTGCTTGAAGACGTACCAGGGGTCGGAAAGACGATGCTCGTCCGTACGTTCAGCCGAGCGATTGACTTAGATTTTAAGCGCATCCAATTCACACCGGACATGTTACCATCCGACTTGACCGGGATTTCGATGTACAACCAAAAAACGAGGGAATTTGAATATCGACCAGGTCCGCTCATGGGTAACATCATTTTAGCGGATGAAATTAACCGGACCTCACCGAAAACGCAATCGGCTCTTCTTGAGGCGATGGCTGAGCGAAGTGTAACAGTGGACGGGGAATTGAAAGTGTTACCGTCACCTTTCTTCGTCATGGCGACACAAAACCCGATTGAGCATGAAGGGACGTATCCGTTGCCGGAAGCACAGTTGGATCGCTTCTTACTTAAAATCGAGATGGGCTATCCGACATTCAATGAAGAAATTGCATTATTGTCGCGGTTTGAAAAAGAAGAGCCGCTCGAGGCGCTTCAGAGCGTGATTACGAAGCAAGAAGTTGAACTCATGCAACGTGAAGTGAGAGACGTGCATGTGTCGAGTGCGGTCAAACAGTACATTGTGCGATTGGTGCATGAGTCTCGAAAAGATCCGCATACGTATTTAGGAGGAAGTCCGCGAGCCACACTGGCGTTGATGAAAGCGGCACAGTCGTGGGCGTATATCCATAATCGCGATTTCGTCTTGCCGGATGACGTGAAGGCGATGGCGACGAGTGTGCTCGGACATCGCGTACTCTTGACAGCAGAAGCACGGTATAAAGGAAAATCACCGAATCAGTTGATTCAAGATTGGCTGGATACGTTGCCTGTCCCGATGGATCGTGAGGTCAATGAAGTATGAAAAACTGGATGAAGCTGTTCGTTGTATGGGCGGCGGCATTCGGATTGTATGCATTTGCCCGCATCGAAGGCAGTATCGTCGCTTCGACCTTATGGTGGTCGTTCGCTGTGTTGACCGTCTACTGGACACTCTTTATGATTTATCCGGTCACAGCGGCAAATGTGGTGCGCCGTGTGACAACGAAGCGACTTGTTTCTGGACAAACAATGGATGTCGAGTTACGAATTGAACGGAAGTACCCTTTCTTGATTGGGATGGTCACGTTAGAGGAGCGATTGCCACAACGTTTGACGGATGAAGACAAGACGATTGTCGTGCCTGTAGACCGTTTTTTCCGACAAGCAGAAGTCGTCCATTATGAGGTCGAGGCGATCAAGCGTGGGATTCATGTCTTTGACCGCACCGTTCTACATGTACGTGACGTATTTGGTCTGTTCGACCGGAAGCGGACGTTACGACTCGAGACGGTCGTCGAGGTGTCACCCGCTGAGTTGCCGTTTGATTTACCTCGAGACGAACATGTCGGGGGTCGTGGGGAGCAATATCGTCAAATGCGGACATATACCGAAGTGGCCAATACGACCAGCGGGGTTCGGGAGTATGCGGCAGGAGACCGAATCGGACGGATTGATTGGAAGGCATCCGCACGCCGAGGGAACTTGATGACCAAGACGTTTGACCAAGAACAAGAGAAGAAGCTTTCACTCGTGTTCGTACCAGCCGTCTCTGCGGGGTATGAAGAGGCATTTGAACGTTCCCTATCCTTACTTGTTGGAGCGATTCGTCAGTTAGAACGAAAAAATCTGCCGTTTGAGCTCTACGTCATTGAAGAGCAGGTGCGACTGTTCCATCTTCCTGACCAGAGTGCAGAAGTCGGTCATTACTTGTTGACCGCAACGCCAGAAGCTGAGGGGCGTCTCGTCGAACGAGTGAAGCAGAAACTGCCTCAACAAACTGGAGATTTGATTTTGATCAGTCCTTTTGAAACGACGTCCATTCGAGAGTTGATGCATGAGACACAGGGTAGCTATCATCTCTACACGGCAGTTAATGAGGTGACAGTATGAAGACATGGGTAACCCGAATCGTCTATACGGCGCTTGCCGCCTATTTGTTGTCGTTCTGGATTGAGCCGATTGTTGGAAGTACGACGTTCGATGTGACGTGGCCGTTTTACTTCCTGCTCATCGTGCCGATGTTTGCCAGTCTTCTGCCTTGGGCAGCTTTTCTTGGGATCTCGCTTCTTAATTTCCTCATCGTCTTGTATGCCTATCACGGCAGTATTTTGGACTGGTTTGGTCTATGGATGGAAGATTTGATGGGTGTCGTGAGCGGTGAACTGCCGAATGAAGCGATTTTCTTCTCTGCCATGGCACTGATCGGCTTACTGTTTGCTGTGCTCGTCGGACGAACGTATCCAAGTTATAGTTTTGCCCTTGGGATGATTGTGTCGACTCTCGGCATCATGGCCTATTTTGATACGTGGACGTTGTATGACGGGGAAGGCAATATCCTGTATGCCATCGTCACATCGCTCCTCTTACTATTTGTCACCGATTTGGCAAAACGACCGAGTCAATCGCTCGTCCGATTCGTCAGTATCGGACTACTCCTCAGTGTCGTCGTGGCTCTCGCAAGTGCTTCACCCACGCTTGAAGGCGATTGGTCTGACCGTATCACTACGAGTTTTCGGAATGCGACGACGGAAGGTGATGGGAGTGGCCCGGGTCGAGTTGGGTATGGAGTGAACGACGAATCGCTAGGTGGTCCGTTCGAACAGGATGACGGCATCGTCTTCATCGCTCGCGGCGTGCCGGCACGCTATTGGCGTATCGAATCCAAGGCGATTTATACGGGGAAAGGTTGGGTCGAATCACCAGTCCTGGACTCTAACTACAATCGTGGTCAGTTAGTGGACTCGGAAGTGGATACGACACCGGAACAGGCATTGTTACGTTTTGAGCGCCGACAACCGTTTGTTCCTTACGGTGGAGAATATCCGCAAGCTATCGAAACAGAGTCCGGTACCGAATTTCGAGTCGGTGATATCGAACGGGCTTTCCCGAACGAGACGATTACGACGCAACCGTCCGGAAAGATTGTATTTGAAAATGAGGAACAATCGACTCCGCGGACGATCCAACTTCGTTATAGTGTCCCGGCTTTCTCTGAAGAACAACTGGCATTAAATGAAGAGATCACATCGCTCACGGAAGAAGAGCAACAGGTCTATTTACAGCTACCGGAATCGTTGCCAGAGCGTGTACGAGATTTAGCCGCTGACATCACGGCGGAGAGTGAGACACCGAACGAGAAGGCGGAAGCGGTAGAAGCTTATTTCCGAAATGGAGAATTTCAATACGACACCGAAAATGTGGCACAACCGGAAGGGGACACGGATTATGTTGACCAGTTCCTGTTCGACACACAAATCGGGTATTGCGATAACTTCTCGACGTCAGCTGCCGTATTGCTGCGCGCGAACGGCATACCGACGCGTTGGGTAAAAGGATTTACGATGGGTGACACACGAGGGGTCATTCAAGGTGAGGAAGAACATACGATTCGAAATCGTCACGCCCACTCGTGGGTCGAGTATTTCATTGAAGGCGCGGGCTGGGTTCCGTTAGAAGCGACAATCAGTTTCTCGGACGCCAACTTATTGCAGATGGAACGAGAAACGGATACGGAAGATACGACGCCGGCTGCGAATGATCCCCAAGCAAATCAGGACAACGATACGCAAAACCGTCCGCAAGAAGATTTGTTGATCGATGACGTGACGACAGGTGATGTTCAAGAGGAGGCACGTAACATGCCGGTGTGGGGATGGATTGTCATTCTCTTCCTCGTGGCGGTCCTCGTTTGGAACCGGAAAATCATCGAGCGTCAAATCATGTATGTCTGGTGGATGAGTCGTCCGCTCACGGATGGGCGCCTCGTCTCGATGCACCGCTATTTGATGAAACGACTGCGTGCGAACGGATTCAAAATTGATGGATGTACGCCTTCGGAACTCGCCAAAGAGGTCGACGCCTACTATGAAACGAATGATATGACCCGTCTGACGGCTTTGTTTGAGCAAGCTGTTTATGCGGAACAAGAGCCGAATTCAAAATATAAAGAATATTGGAAAATCATGATTCATCGAATTATGAGTTGAAGTGACGGGATGCATCAAGTAAGATAGACGCATTAGTTAGATAATTGAACATGGCATTCCTTCGTATATACTCGTGAATTGGCGCGAGAGTCTCTACCGGACCACCGTAAATGGACCGACTATGAAGGAGCACGTTTCGTATACAAAGAAAAGGGCGTGCTTCTTCTTCGGTTTGGATAATCTGGGGAGAGGCGCGTCCTTTTTTTGAGGAGAAGGCAGAAAGGTGGAGATTTCGTGAAAGTAGAACAAGAAATGATTTTGGTGCTTGATTTTGGTGGTCAGTATAATCAGTTGATCACACGTCGTGTCCGTGACCTTGGTGTATACAGTGAGTTGCATTCGCATAAGATGACGGCAGACGAGATTCGCGAATTGAACCCAGTCGGCATCATCTTCTCAGGTGGACCGAATAGCGTATACGCGGAAGGCGCATATCGTTGTGATCCAGAGATCTTTGAACTAGGTATTCCAATCTTCGGAATCTGCTACGGGATGCAACTTATGACACATCACTTCGGTGGTCGTGTGGAACGCGCCGCTCATCGTGAATATGGAAAAGCGACATTGTTCTCGACGCCGGAAGCATCAGCGATTTATAACGGTCTTCCAGTCGAACATACAGTATGGATGAGCCACGGTGACCTCGTCATGGAAGCACCGGAAGGATTTATCGTCGATGGAACGAACCCGTCTTGCCCGGTCGCTTCAATTAAAAACGATGAGTTGAAAATGTACGGTGTCCAATACCATCCAGAGGTTCGTCACTCGGAGTACGGAAACGACATCTTAAAAAACTTCATCTATGAAGTATGTGGTGCGAAAGGCGAATGGTCGATGGAAAACTTTATCGACCTCGAAGTGGAGAAAATCCGTGAAATCGTTGGCGATAAGCAAGTTCTTTGTGCGCTTTCGGGCGGTGTCGACTCTTCTGTCGTGGCCGCACTCGTTCATCGCGCAATCGGTGACCAGTTGACGTGTATGTTTGTAGACCATGGTCTCCTTCGTAAAGGGGAAGCGGATAGCGTCATGAAGACGTTCGCAGACGGATTCAACATGAAAGTCATCAAAATCGATGCACAAGAACGTTTCTTGACGAAGTTGGCTGGTGTCTCGGACCCTGAGCAAAAACGTAAGATTATCGGAAACGAGTTTATCTACGTATTTGATGAAGAAGCATCGAAACTCGTCGATATGGACTTCCTCGCACAAGGGACACTCTATACAGACATCATCGAGAGCGGCACAGATACAGCGCAAACGATCAAATCACACCATAATGTCGGTGGGTTGCCGGAAGATATGAATTTCACGTTGATCGAACCGCTCAACACGCTCTTTAAAGACGAAGTCCGTGCACTCGGTACCGAACTCGGTCTTCCAGACTATATCGTGTGGCGCCAGCCGTTCCCGGGTCCAGGCCTCGGAATCCGTGTCCTCGGTGAAATCACGGAAGAGAAGTTAGAAATCGTGCGTGAATCCGATGCGATTCTACGTGAAGAAGTGAAGAAAGCTGGACTTGAACGCGACATCTGGCAATACTTCACGGTGCTCACGCCGATTCGCTCGGTCGGAGTCATGGGTGACGAGCGTACGTACGACTATGCTGTCGGTGTCCGTGCGGTCACTTCAATTGATGGCATGACGTCTGATTGGGCACGTATTCCATGGGATGTGCTTGAGAAGATCTCTGTCCGGATTGTAAACGAAGTCAGCCACGTTAACCGTGTGCTGTATGACATCACGTCTAAGCCACCTGCAACAATCGAATGGGAATAAGCGGAACAGAGGGGGATTCCCCTCTGTTTTGTCTTAAAACCGAACATTAACGTTTTTTATCGATGTAAAATCCGTGAATTTAGTTGACATTCTATTTTTACGCTGATACGATAAGAACGTTCTTATTATAACCGAACAATTATAAAATATTTTGCCGTATAATATCGGGGATATGGCCCGAGAGTCTCTACGAAATCACCTTAAATGATTTCACTACGGCGAGACATAGATGAGGGTGTATGCCCTCGTATGTTTCGCGTGGGGTCCTCGGTCATTTGCCGGGGGCCTTTTCTCGTTTTACGGCGAGCACAAGGAGGAAAACAAATGAGCACACAGCTCAAGCAAGAACAGCAACAACCATCAACGACGAGTCGGATCGATCGTTACTTCCAACTCACAGCACTCGGTACGAGTGTCCGCACGGAACTGATCGCAGGATTTACAACTTTCCTCGCGATGGCGTACATTCTTTTCGTTAACCCGAACATTCTTGGGGCAGCGGGTATGGATACTGGAGCGGTCTTCGTGGCGACAGGTCTTGTCGCGGTAGTCGGTTCATTGACGATGGGACTTCTCGCGAACTACCCAATTGCGATTGCGCCAGGCATGGGCCTTAACGCGTTCTTCGCATATAGCGTCGTCATCGGGATGGGTATTTCTTGGCAAACGGCTTTGTCAGGTGTACTTGTATCAGGTCTCTTCTTTATCGTATTGACGTTATCAGGAATTCGCGAAACGATTGTTAATGCGATTCCGGCTCCGCTCAAAATGGCGGTTGCTGCAGGGATTGGTTTCTTCATCGCTTTCATCGGTTTGAAAAACGCAGGCATCGTTGTCGCGAATGAAGCAACACTTGTTAGTCTTGGTTCACTTGGTACGGGCACGACGCTTCTCGCGGTGTTCGGTCTTGTGGTCAGCGCCTTGCTTATGGCGCGCGACATCAAAGGTGGTATTTTCATCGGGATGTTGTTGACGGCGATTGTCGGGATGATTTTCGGTCTTGTGCCGACACCGACAGCAATCTCAGACGTTGTGTCGATGCCGCCGAGTATGTCATCTACATTCGGTCAAGCCTTCATCAACTTCGGTGATGTGTTCACGCTTCAAATGCTCGTTGTCATCTTGACGTTCTTCTTCATCGACTTCTTTGATACAGCTGGGACGCTCGTCGCGGTAGCGCGTCAAGCTGGGATCATGAAAGAGAACAAAGTACCACGTGCGAGTAAGGCGTTGTTAGCTGACTCGACAGCGACGGTGGCAGGTGCAATCTTCGGAACATCTACAGCGACTTCATACGTTGAATCGTCAGCAGGTGTCGCTGCTGGTGGACGAACAGGATTGACTGCTGTTTTTGCAGGATTGTTCTTCGGTTTGGCATTGTTCTTCTCGCCTCTCTTGGCAGTTGTTACGGCGCCGGTAACAGCTCCTGCGCTGATTATTGTTGGTGTGCTCATGGCTTCGGCTCTTCTTGATATCGATTGGAAAAAGATCGAGATTGCAGTTCCTGCATTCTTGACGATTATCATGATGCCACTTACATCATCAATCGCAACGGGAATTGGGCTTGGGTTTATCCTTTACCCACTCATGATGATTGCAAAAGGGAAGACGAAAGAGATTCATCCGATCATGTACGGGATGTTGGTCATCTTCTTGGCATACTTCATGTTCTTGCCACACGCATAAGTTCATTTGAAAAGCCGGCTCTGTTATTACGAGTCGGCTTTTTTGTATGCAGTATTTTCAGGAAGGAATGGATCGTACATCGTGATCGCGTGATTTTCTGTGATGAACTCATTTCGAAGATGTGTGCCATTCATTGAAGTGACTTCTCTAAATATCTGGTTATGTCGTATCGTTCCACCCCACCATTCCCGGGTGAAATGATGGTTTTCTTCATATATACGATACTGTTCTTTATTAGGGATGTTCGAGCGCCATTCCCCGACGAGATGATCTCCCTCTATATATAGAAGGAGTTGATACGTTTGTGCCGTCTGGTTTGTGATTTGTAAGTCGAGATAATTATAAGAACATGTCGCGCCACTTCCGAAAGGTTGGTCCCGTCGGTAATCTGGGAACACATCATAGCTGTGACGATAACGTTCGGTCACGGTCAATGGGCTATGTAAGGTGATCCAATAGATTAGATTGGACAGTTGGCAAAGTCCGCCACCGATTCCTGAAGTGACTTTTCCGTAATGGAGAATCATTCCGTCGACGTATCCTTTACGTTTCGTTGGCTTGCCGATCATCTTCCAATAGGAGAAGACATCGTTTGGATTCAGGATAGAGCCGTTCAGTTTGGTAATTGCAATTTTTAGGTTGGTTACCTTGTTATGCTGGACTTCCATGTCGACATCTCGGAGTTGGCGATACAAAGGAGTTCGGTGTGTATGGATCAGATATGACATCGGGTCAGTGTTTCGTTTTGAAACATACTTTCGTTTGTCCGTCATCCATTCTATTCGTCGCTTAAGCGTATAAATTTGTGTACCAGACCAGATTCTGAACGGTGAACGTTTCTTAGGCCGCTGTAAATCGGATTGCATCATTGGTTGACTCCTTATAGGTTTATAGTCGTTTTTAGATATAAGTGTATTCTTTAAAGTGATTTATTCTTCCTTCTTCCATTAAGGAGTTGGGATTCGAACTTTGGATGATGTAGAAAAAGATTTAAAAGTTTTTTTAGAATAATGCTTGCAAGATCAAAAAGCAGGTGATATAGTTATCTCTGTTGCCAGCGACAAACGTTGAACAAACGAAAAAGTTGTTGACATCAAAATGAATTAAATGTTATTATCATTTAGTCGCCAAGAGCGGCAGACGAACTTTGAAAACTGAACGATGAGGCAAAATAAGTTTTACAATTTTTGAATGAAGCGCAAGCTTCGTCAATTTAAGAGCTATATCAAATTCTTTGGAGAGTTTGATCCTGGCTCAGGACGAACGCTGGCGGCGTGCCTAATACATGCAAGTCGAGCGCAGGAAGCCGTCTGAACCCTTCGGGGGGACGACGGTGGAATGAGCGGCGGACGGGTGAGTAACACGTAAAGAACCTGCCCATAGGTCTGGGATAACNAGACCCCTCAGAGACGATGAGGTAGATAGGTCATGGGTGGAAGCGTGGCGACACGTGGAGCTGAATGATACTAATCGGTCGAGGCTTTGATCTAGTCTATGGTTTGTGTTGATGAATCCTCAGTTTTGAGAGAACAATCTCAAAAAACATGTTGACATTATGTTAAAATAATGTTAATATCATATTTGTCTGGTGACGATAGCGAGACGGCCACACCCGTTCCCATACCGAACACGGAAGTTAAGCGTCTCAGCGCCGAAAGTAGTTGGGGGATCTCCCCCTGTGAGGATAGGACGTTGCCAGGCTACATATTGGAGGATTAGCTCAGCTGGGAGAGCACCTGCCTTACAAGCAGGGGGTCGGCGGTTCGATCCCGTCATCCTCCACCATTTACACCTGCCGGTGTAGCTCAGTTGGTAGAGCATCTGACTTGTAATCAGAGGGTCGAGGGTTCGAATCCTTTCGCCGGCACCATTTGATCTTTTTAAAAAGTCTACCGCTAGAAATTATACCTTGCCGGGGTGGCGGAATTGGTAGACGCACAGGACTTAAAATCCTGCGAGGGTTTCCTCGTGCCGGTTCAAGTCCGGCCCTCGGTACCATTAATATTTTCCCATGATGATTATTCGTCTCGCACCCTTAGCTCAGCTGGATAGAGCGTTAGACTACGAATCTAAAGGCCGGGAGTTCGAATCTCTCAGGGTGCACCATTTTTAGACGGGAAGTAGCTCAGCTTGGTAGAGCACTTGGTTTGGGACCAAGGGGTCGCAGGTTCGAATCCTGTCTTCCCGACCATCATCACTTATATTGGGGCCTTAGCTCAGCTGGGAGAGCGCCTGCCTTGCACGCAGGAGGTCAGCGGTTCGATCCCGCTAGGCTCCACCAATTTTATTTTTTTACAGACGAACTTTGAAAACTGAACGATGAGGCAAAAAAAGTTTTACATTTTTTGAATGAAGCGCAAGCTTCGTCAATTTAAGAGCTATATCAAATTCTTTGGAGAGTTTGATCCTGGCTCAGGACGAACGCTGGCGGCGTGCCTAATACATGCAAGTCGAGCGCAGGAAGCCGTCGATGAGGTAGATAGGTCATGGGTGGAAGCGTGGCGACACGTGGAGCTGAATGATACTAATCGGTCGAGGCTTTGATCTAGTCTATGGTTTGTGTTGATGAATCCTCAGTTTTCAGGGAACAAGCCCTAAAGTCTGGTGGCGATAGCGAGACGGCCACACCCGTTCCCATGCCGAACACGGAAGTTAAGCGTCTCAGCGCCGAAAGTAGTTGGGGGATCTCCCCCTGTGAGGATAGGACGTTGCCAGGCAAACGGTGGTTCTGGAGCATTCGCTCAAGGGCCGCCGTTTTTTCATATCATCGATTCAGCTTAGTGGAAGAGAGGACGTAAGAAGCAATGGCTAAGAAGATCAAAGTATATGTCGAACCAAATGAAACGGTCAGTGAATGTTTAGATCGAATCAATGAAATGGGTTATCGTCCTATACGCCGTATTGAAAAGCCCGTCTTTGAGCAAACGGGAGCCAAAGATGAACCTGTCCATTCCCATCAATCGATTTTATTTGAATGCGTCTCTAAAGAATCCTAATGCCAAGCCGTCACACAATCTGCGTGACGGCTTTTTTATGTCTCAAAATGAATGTTCGCGTTCAAAGCATCGATCTCCAAGCGCATCCAATAAAGTTTGAGCTCGTTTTTCTATCTTTTTAGGAAGATTCTCTTTACTAAAGTATTCAAGAGCCAAACTTTCACCATCTTCCATGACGAGCGCTCCATGTACTCCTTTCGCCTGGTATAAATGAATGACACCGTATGTCTCGTCTCCGTTTGGATATTTGAAGTAACCATCTGAACCGGAAAAGACTTGGATTAATTCAAATTGCTCAGCGAGAAGTCCAGTTTCTTCTTTTAATTCTCTTGCAGCGACTTCTTCCAGCGTTTCCCCGAGCTCCATCGATCCTCCTGGTAATCCCCAGTCAAGTGTATCCGATCGGAATTGCATCAGTACCTCTTGCTTTTGATTGATGACCAAAATGGTCGCTCCCACACTGATAATGGGACGATTCCCAATCACTTCCCGTAAACTTGCGATGTAACTCATCTAACTCCCCCTTTTCAATAGCATACATTACCGAAGATGATTATGCTGATAACGTCTAAAAAGCGAACGATAAATATTCAGACAATTAAAATGTTCGCAGTTTATTGACATGTTTTCAAAGAACAAGGTACGATAGGCGTGTGAGATAAGAAAAATAAATAGTGCTCCATATAATCGCAAGGAAATGGCTTGCAAGTTTCTACCTGATCACCGATTCTGATCAGACTATGGGGTGTAGCGGACGTGTATTTGTCATGCCTATACCCTAAACTGATTGTCGGTTTAGGGATTTCTTTTTGTAAGGGGGACATTGGGAATGAACGTAGCAGTTGGAGTAATCATGGGAAGTTCATCTGATTGGGAGACGATGAAACATACATGTGACGTGTTGGATGAATTACAGATTCCATATGAAAAACAAGTCGTATCAGCTCACCGTACACCAGACCTTATGTTCGAATATGCTGAAGAGGCACGAAGCAGAGGCATCCAAGTGATCGTTGCGGGTGCTGGTGGGGCAGCCCACCTTCCTGGAATGGTCGCTGCGAAAACAACACTTCCTGTCATCGGTGTCCCGGTACAGTCGAAAGCACTCAATGGAATGGATTCGCTACTCTCAATTGTTCAGATGCCTGCAGGAGTTCCAGTAGCAACTGTTGCCATCGGAAAAGCGGGAGCAACGAATGCAGGGTTATTGGCTGCTCAAATCCTCAGCATCCACTCCACAGACATTACAAATCGACTTGATGCATTTCGTGAGAAGAAACAAGAGATGGCGATTCGAGGAACGGAGGAGTTGGTCTGATGAGAATCGGAATTTTAGGTGGAGGACAACTTGGCCGGATGATGTCTCTTAGTGCGAGCGCAATGGGATACACGACGCTTTGTCTCGATCCAAACCCAGATGCACCGACTGCTCAAGTGGCAGATTCAATTGTTGCCTCATTTGATGATGTGAATGCCGCAAAAGAACTCGCTGCTCGTTCAGACGTTGTGACTTATGAATTTGAGAACATCGATACGGAAATGATTGCAGCCATCGAAGAAAAATGCCCACAAGGTATGGACGTATTGAAGGCGACGCAACATCGAATTTTAGAGAAACAGATGATTGAATCAGCAGGACTACGTGTCGCACCGTATGTTTCGGTACGTACGGTGCGAGATGTACAGCAGGCATATGAGAAGCTCGGCTCACCATTTGTCATCAAAACGTGTCGCTTCGGTTATGACGGGAAAGGGCAGACGGTCATTCGGTCGGAACATGATCTTCAGACATTCGTTGAACATTTTGTCGAGCAGGAATATGTCGCCGAAGCTTGGTTGCCATTTGAAAAAGAAATCTCAGTCATTGTGACGAGAGGGTATGACGAAACGTCGACATTCCCAATCAGTGAAAACATTCATCACAACAACATCCTACATTTATCGATTGTACCGGCTCGCGTATCAAATGAGATTCAAGAGGATGCAAGACACCTCGCTCTCCAGCTTGCAGACCATATCGGCTTAATGGGAACGCTCGCTGTCGAGCTGTTCGTCATGGCGGATGGCCGTCTATATGTGAATGAGCTTGCGCCGCGTCCGCACAACTCCGGGCACTACACGATTGACGCTTGTGAAACCTCACAATTTGAACAACACATTCGAGCCGTGACCGGGATGCGCCTCGGACGGACGAGATTGACATCGCCTGTCGTCATGGTCAACCTTCTCGGCGAGCATATGCCACGACTTCATGTCAAAGCATTGCCATCGAATGTTAAACTACATCTGTATGGAAAAGATGAAGCGAAGACAGGTCGCAAAATGGGACATTTGAACGTCCTTGGTGACACGGTCGAAGAAGCGCTTCATACCATCGAACAACTGGCAATTTGGAAGGAGACCGTTTTATGATTTCACGCTACACCCGCCCAGAGATGGCAAACATTTGGACTGATCAAAACAAATTCGAGGCTTGGTTAAAAGTTGAACTTTATGCCTGTGAGGCTTGGAGTGAACTCGGTATCATCCCGAAAGAAGATGTACAAGTTCTTTGGGACAAGGCATCGTTCGATGTTGATCGCATTCTAGAGATTGAACAAGAGACACGTCATGATGTGATTGCGTTCACTCGTGCCGTTTCCGAGACACTCGGAGAAGAGAAAAAGTGGGTACATTACGGATTGACGTCGACGGATGTCGTCGACACGGCACTCTCGTACTTAATCAAACAGGCGAATGATCTTTTAGAAGCCGATTTAGATCGCTTCATCGGTATTCTCGCAGAAAAAGCGAAGGCACATAAGTATGACATCATGATGGGACGTACCCATGGCGTTCACGCGGAACCGACCACGTTCGGTCTGAAGCTCGCCCTCTGGTATGAAGAGATGAAACGAAACAAAAAACGCTTCATGGCAGCTCGCGAAACGATTGAATTCGGGAAGATGAGCGGAGCGGTTGGGACGTTTGCGAATATCGACCCGTTCATCGAGTCATACGTCTGTGACAAGCTCGGTATCCAAGCTGCACCGATTTCGACACAGACACTCCAACGTGACCGTCATGCCGAGTACATGTCAACACTCGCATTGATTGCCACATCGATTGAAAAGATGGCAACCGAGATTCGTGGACTTCAAAAAACAGAGACACGCGAAGTGGAAGAGTTCTTTGCGAAAGGACAAAAAGGGTCATCTGCGATGCCGCATAAACGTAACCCAATCGGTTCTGAAAATATGACGGGTCTTGCACGCGTCATTCGCGGTCATATGATGACAGCATACGAGAATGTCCCACTCTGGCATGAACGTGACATCTCGCACTCATCAGCAGAGCGAATCATCATTCCGGATGCGACGATTCTCCTCAACTACATGTTGAACCGTTTCGGTAACATCGTGAAGAACTTAACGGTCTTCCCGGACAACATGCGCCGCAATATGGACCGTACGTTCGGGATCATCTTCTCGCAACGGATCTTACTCGGTCTCATCGAGAAGGGCTGGTCACGTGAAGCAGCATACGACGCGGTTCAACCGAAAGCGATGCAGGCATGGGAAGAAGAGACGATGTTCCGTACATTGATTGAAGAGGACAAAGAGATGGGCGCACTCTTTACGAGTGAAGAGCTCGATGAGTTGTTCGACCCGCGTTATCACGTACGCCGTGTCGATACGATTTTTGAACGCTGTGGTTTGTAATCGTTGAGGGGCGACAAGCCCCTCTCACTTTTAAGGGGGAACGGTTCAGATGAAAGCAATTTATGAGGGCAAGGCGAAGGCGTTATTTGAGACAGAAGAAGCGGGTGTGCTTCGTGTGTACTATAAAGACGATGCGACAGCATTCAATGGAGAAAAGAAAGAGTCGATTGATGGGAAGGGGATTTTAAACAATGCCATCACGACTCAGTTGTTCGAATTGATGCATGACAACAAGATTCCGACGCACTTTATCAAACGAATCTCAGACCGGGAACAGTTGGTCCGCCGTGTCGACATCATTCCGTTAGAGGTGGTCGTCCGCAACGTCGCGGCCGGTAGTCTGGCGAAACGTCTCGGTTGGGAAGAAGGAAAACCGCTCCTCGCACCGATTGTCGAGTTTTATTATAAGGACGATGCGCTTGGGGACCCACTCCTCACTGAGGATCATATCCGATTATTGCAAGTTGCTACACACAAAGAAGTCGAAACATTGCGACAACTCGGGCTTTGGGTAAACGATGTCTTGCTCGATTTCTTTGGTCAACACGGCATCGACGTGATCGATTTTAAACTAGAGTTCGGAAAAGTGGATGGGACGATCATCTTGGCGGATGAAATCTCGCCGGATACGTGCCGCCTTTGGGACAAAGAAACGAAACAAAAGCTTGATAAAGATGTATTCCGTCGCGATTTAGGTTCTTTGACTGAGACGTATGGACAATTGTTAACACGCATAGGGGGAAACGGACAATGAAAAAAGTAAACGTGTATGTGACATTACGTGAAAGTGTACTCGACCCACAAGGAGTTGCCGTAAAAGGCGGGCTCGAACATCTCGGATTCGCTGGAGTTGAATCGGTGCGCATCGGGAAAGTGATCGAGCTTCAAGTAGCGGACGACACGACAGAAAACATGGTCAAAGAGATGTGTGAGAAGTTACTCGTCAATACGGTCATTGAGAATTATGAAATCGAGATGGGGGTACTCGCATGAAGTTTGCGGTCATCGTCTTTCCAGGATCAAACTGTGACCTCGACATGTACCACGCGGTAAAAGATGTGCTCGGGGAAGAAGCGGAATACGTGTTTCATACAGAGACCTCACTTGAAGGATTCGATGGGGTCCTCTTACCAGGCGGTTTCTCATACGGAGACTACTTGCGCTGCGGGTCAATCGCCCAGTTTTCACCAATCATGGCTGAAGTGAAGCGTTTCGCGGAAGAAGGACGGCCGGTACTCGGGGTATGTAACGGATTCCAAGTGCTCGTCGAAGCGGGACTCCTTCCAGGCGTATTGATGCGAAACCGCGATTTGAAATTCATGTGTAAGACCGTCGACCTTGTCGTCGAAAACAACGAGACGATGTTCACAAGTGAGTACGCGGCACAGGAAACGATTCGCGTGCCAATCGCACACGGTGAGGGCAACTACTACTGTGACGATGCGACACTTGCGGCATTGAAGGTAAATGGCCAGATTGCGTTCACCTATAAAGAGAACCCGAACGGATCGGTCGAAAACATCGCCGGCATCACGAACGAGGCAGGGAACGTACTCGGCATGATGCCACACCCGGAGCGTGCGGTCGAAGCGTTGCTCGGTGGGGAAGACGGTAAACGGTTATTCACGTCAATCGTAAAATGGGGGGCACGACATGTTACTTACAACTGAACCGACAGCTACACAAATCCGTGATGAACGGATCTATGCCACGATGGGATTATCGGACGACGAATACGCGCTCGTCGTCTCACTGCTTGGCCGGGAACCGAATTATACAGAGATCGGTCTCTTCTCGGTCATGTGGTCTGAACACTGTTCGTACAAAAACTCGAAACCGGTGCTCCGGAAGTTTCCGACAACCGGCAAGCACGTCTTACAAGGACCGGGAGAAGGGGCTGGAATCGTCGACATCGGAGACGGGCAAGCCGTCGCCTTTAAAATCGAGAGTCATAACCATCCATCCGCGATCGAGCCTTATCAAGGAGCGGCGACTGGGGTGGGCGGAATCATCCGTGACATCTTCTCGATGGGCGCCCGTCCGATTGCTTTATTGAACTCACTCCGTTTCGGAGATTTGAACGAATCACGTGTGAAACATTTATTCGGTCATGTCGTATCCGGCATCGCTGGATACGGGAACTGTGTCGGCATCCCGACTGTCGGTGGGGAAGTCGCCTTTGACCCGGCTTACTCAGGAAATCCACTCGTCAACGCAATGTGCGTCGGCTTTATCCGTCATGAAGACATTCAAAAAGGAATCGCGGAAGGTGTCGGGAACTCGGTCATGTACGTCGGAGCAACGACAGGACGTGACGGAATCCATGGTGCCACGTTCGCTTCTGAAGAACTCGGGGAAGACGCGGACGAGAAACGTCCAGCC
This sequence comes from Exiguobacterium sp. 8H, assembly GCF_902506255.1. Taxonomy (GTDB): domain Bacteria; phylum Bacillota; class Bacilli; order Exiguobacteriales; family Exiguobacteriaceae; genus Exiguobacterium; species Exiguobacterium profundum. The sequence continues at coordinate 2,625,569 of NZ_LR733429.1, forward strand.
GTCCAAGTCGGAGACCCGTTCATGGAGAAGCTCTTGATCGAAGCGTGTCTCGAAGTCATCAAGCACCCGGCGCTCGTCGGGATTCAAGACATGGGCGCAGCCGGATTGACGTCATCGTCAGCAGAGATGGCATCGAAAGCAGGGATGGGAATCGAGATGAATCTAGACCTCGTCCCACAACGTGAGACAGGCATGACACCTTACGAGATGATGCTATCGGAATCGCAAGAGCGGATGCTCCTCGTCGTCAAAGCTGGACATGAAGACGAAATCGAAGCAATCGTCACGAAGTGGGGACTTCATGCAGTCAAAGTCGGAGAAGTCATTGAAGAAAAAGTGCTTCGTCTCGTTCATCAAGGTGAAGTCGCGGCGGAAGTACCGGTCGATGCACTCGCCGAAGACGCTCCTGTCTATCATAAACCGTCTAAAGTCCCGGCATATTACGAAGCATTCCAAGCGATGGAGCCGGTCACACCAGTTGTCGAAGATGTGATCGCGACATGGAAAGACGTCCTTGCGATGCCGAGCATCGCCTCGAAACGTTGGGTGTATGAGCAATATGACCATATGGTACAAACGTCGACAGTCGTCGCACCGGGTAGTGATGCCGCAGTCATTCGCATTCGTGAGACGGAGAAGTCGCTCGCGATGACGACGGACTGCAACGCAAAATATGTCTATCTCGATCCACGTGTCGGTGGAGCCATCGCTGTCGCGGAGGCGGCGCGAAACATCGTCGCAAGTGGTGCAGAACCACTCGCTTTGACGGACTGCCTCAATTTCGGGAGCCCGGATAAACCGGAAGGGTTCTGGCAACTCGATCAAGCCGTCGAAGGAATGGCAGAAGCGTGTCGTACGCTTGATACGCCGGTCATCGGTGGGAACGTATCGCTGTATAACGAATCGAACGGACAAGCCATCTACCCGACACCGGTCGTTGGAATGGTCGGACTCATCGAAAAACCAGAACATATTACGACATCGTTTGCGAAACAAGCGGGAGACGTCGTCTTCTTACTCGGTGAGACAAAAGCAGAATTTGGCGGAAGTGCCCTTCAAATGTTGCAAGACGGAAAAGTGAGCGGTCATGCACCGACACTCGACCTTGAAGAAGAACGTCAGACACAGAAGGTATTGCTTCACGCCATCCGTGAAGGTCTGGTCACGGCGGCACACGACGTGTCAGAAGGTGGTCTTGCGGCAGCGTTACCGGAACTGGTCTTTGGAACAGGGTTCGGCATGGACGTGACGATCGACACAGACCTTGTGACGGCACTATTTAGTGAATCCCAGTCACGTTTCCTCGTGACAGTAGACAAGGCACATGCCGAGTCATTCGCGCGCATGACGAACGGGACAGCAATCGGGACAGTGACAGAAGCCCCGACCCTTGTCGTTCGCGCAAGCGACCGCTTGATTGAAATGGACGTGAAAGAGTTGGAACGTGTATGGGAAGGAGCTATTCCATGTTATATGACATCCGAGGCATGAACGAGGAGTGCGGCGTCTTCGGTGTGTTCGGTCACATCGAAGCCTCACACCTTGCCTATTACGGACTGCACAGCTTGCAACACCGTGGCCAAGAAGGAACGGGGATCGTCACGGCAGACGGAGAACGTCTCCATGCGAAACGAGGACTCGGTCTCGTTACCGAGGTGTTCGATGAGACGTCACTCGACACACTCACGGGGAATCATGCGATTGGGCATGTCCGCTACTCAACGGCAGGCGGCAATACGTTAGAGAACGTTCAACCGCTCCATTTCAAGTCGTTGACTGGGGATTTGGCGATGGCGCATAACGGAAACCTCGTGAATGCGAACGAATTGAAACATATGCTCGAAGCGGAAGGCGCGATCTTCCAGACGACGTCCGACACGGAAGTCGTGGCTCACCTCATCAAGCGAAGTCGCGGCAATTCGTTGAAAGAACGAATCGCCGACAGCTTGGCTCGTCTCGTAGGGGCATTCGCTTTCCTATTCTTGACGGAAGATGCACTGTACGTCGGTGTCGACGTGCATGGGTTACGTCCATTGTCACTTGGACAAACCGAAGACGGGGCTTACGTGTTCGCTTCGGAAACGTGTGCGTTTGACGTCGTGGGGGCGACGTACGTACGAGATGTTGAACCAGGAGAATTGCTCATGGTCACGAATGAAGGGATCACGTCGGAGCGATTCAGTGAAGCGGCAGTCCGTGCCATGTGTTCAATGGAATACATCTACTTCTCACGACCGGACTCTATCATCGATGGTATCAACGTGCATACGGCACGTAAGGCCATGGGGAAAAAGATGTTTGAAGAAGCACCGGTCGAAGCAGATGTCGTGACAGGTGTGCCGGATTCAAGTATTTCCGCGGCAATCGGTTACGCTGAGGCGAGCGGAATCCCATACGAAATGGGACTCATTAAAAATCGTTATGTCGGACGTACGTTCATTCAACCGTCCCAGGAATTACGGGAGCGCGGCGTGAAGATGAAGTTATCAGCGTTACGCGGTGTCGTAAACGGGAAACGCGTCATCATGGTCGATGATTCCATCGTCCGAGGAACGACGAGTCGTCGAATCGTTTCGTTACTCCGAGAGGCAGGCGCGACGGAAGTGCATGTGCGCATCACGTCACCACCGATCAAACATCCGTGTTACTACGGAATCGATACATCGACCAAGGAAGAGTTAATTGCGGCAACCAAATCCGTTGAAGAAATCAGAGAAGAGATTGGTGCCGATTCACTAGCGTTCCTCACATTAGATGGAACGGTCGAAGCCATCGATCGTCCATTTGAAGGAGCACTACGCGGGCAGTGTGCTGCATGCTTCACGGGACTTTATCCGACTGAACTTGCAGAACTCGTGACAGAGACAAAGGCTTAAGGGGGAAATGCAATGAGCGTTCGTTATGAACAAGCGGGTGTGAATTTAGAAGCAGGGTACGAGGCCGTATCCCGTATGAAACGTCATGTTGCTCGGACAATGCGTCCGGAAGTGATGACAGGACTCGGTAGTTTCGGAGCGATGATTGATCTCGGTTCGATGAACATGAAACACCCGATTCTCGTGAGCGGGACCGACGGGGTCGGGACGAAACTGAAATTGGCGTTCGCGCTCGACCAGCATGACACGATTGGAATCGACTGCGTCGCCATGTGCGTCAACGATTGTCTCGTGCATGGGGCAGAACCGCTCTATTTCCTCGACTATATTGCGACCGGAAAAGCAGAACCGGCTAAACTTGAGCGAATCGTCGCCGGTGTTGCGGAAGGATGTGTCCAAGCCGGCTGCGCCCTCGTCGGTGGCGAAACCGCTGAAATGCCGGGGATGTATCCGGATGGCGAATATGATATTGCTGGATTTGCGGTCGGTGTCGTGGAGAAAGAAAACTTGCTCGACGGTTCGACGATTCAGGATGGAGACGTTGTGCTCGGACTTGCATCTTCAGGCGTCCACTCGAATGGATTCTCGCTTGTACGTCATATTGTTGAATCACAAGGTCTTCATTATACGGATGAGATTGCGATGCTCGATACGACACTCGGGAACGCCTTGCTGTTGCCGACACGGATTTATGCCGAAGCGGCGAAAGCGGCGATTTCGACAGGGAAGGTTCAAGGGATGGCACACATCACAGGTGGTGGCTTCTATGAGAATGTCCCTCGCATGTTGCCAGAAGGTCTCGGCATCACGTTCGATGCCTCGAGTTGGCCGAGTCTTCCTGTATTCGACTGGCTCGAACAAGTCGGGAACATCTCGAAGCAAGAAATGTTCAACGTCTTCAATATGGGGATTGGTTATATGATCACGGTACGTCCTGAAGACGTGGAACTCGTCGAAGCGGCGCTTGAACGTGTCGGGGAGACCGCGCACCGAATCGGGAAAGTCGAGAGTCGTCCAGGCATCCGGATCTCAGGAGTGGACCAATGAAACGATTTGCTATCTTTGCGTCAGGATCGGGAAGTAACGCCGAAGCGATTTGGCAAGCAATCACCGATGGTCATTTGTCTGCTGAATGTGTGTTGCTCGTGACGGACAAACCAGAAGCTGCTGTTCTCGATCGAGCGGAGCGTCACGGGATTCCGAGTTTTTCGTTTACACCGAAGGCGTACGCGTCAAAAGAAGAGTTCGAGGAAGAAATTCTCGTCCTTCTCCGTACGCTTCGTGTAGACTATATCGTGTTGGCGGGGTATATGCGCTTGATCGGAAATGTGTTACTATCCGCATATCCGAACCGTATTCTAAACATTCATCCATCGCTTTTACCCGCTTTTCCAGGTAAAGACGCGATCGGACAGGCGCTTGACGCCAACGTACCGACGAGTGGTGTAACCGTTCATTATGTGGATGCGGGGATGGACACGGGTCCGATCATCGCACAGGCGTCCGTCGAGATTGAAGGGTGTGATCGCACCGAGGCGACACGTCGTATTCAGACGATCGAGCACCAACTGTATCCGCGCGTATTACAACAAGTGTTGAATCAACAGGAGGTTTTCAAGTGAGAGCATTATTAAGTGTTTCTGATAAAATGGGGATTGTCGAACTCGCAACCGTCTTGCATGAGGCGGGCATCGAGCTCATCTCAACAGGTGGGACCGAGGCGGCGCTTCAACAGGCAGGATTACCAGTCAAAAATATTTCGGAAGTGACATCGTTCCCCGAAATGTTAGACGGCCGTGTCAAAACGTTGCACCCACTCGTTCACGGGGGATTGCTCGGACGTCGCGACCTTGATACGCATGTCGCACAAATGAAAGATCATCACATCGAACCAATCGATTATGTGGTCGTCAATCTGTATCCGTTCAAAGAGACGATTGCAAAAGAAAATACGACATACGAAGAAGCGATTGAAAACATTGATATCGGTGGACCGAGCATGTTGCGTTCAGCTGCGAAAAACCATGCGAGTGTCACCGTCGTCGTGGACCCGAGTGATTACACACTCGTCGCCGATGAAGTACGTGGAGGCGGTACATCGTTTGAAACACGTCAACGTCTCGCGACGAAAGCGTTCCGACATACGGCTGCCTATGATGCGTTAATTGCCGACTACTTAGGTCGTCAAATCGGCGAAACGTTCCCAGAGCAGGTGACTGTCACGTATGAAAAGGTTCAAGACCTTCGTTATGGAGAGAACCCACACCAACAAGCGGCGTTTTATAAGACACCGTTATATGACGGGATGACACTTGCGAATGCGACACAGCTTCACGGGAAAGAGCTCTCGTATAACAATATTCAAGATACGAATGCAGCACTTGAAGCACTCAGTGAATTGACTGAGCCGGCGGCAGTCGTTGTCAAGCATATGAACCCATGCGGCGTTGCAGTCGGACGGACGATTTCTCAAGCGTTCGAACGTGCCCATGCGGCCGACCCGGTCTCTATCTTTGGTGGAATCGTCGCCTTAAACCGTGAAGTCGATCTCGAAACGGCGGATGCCCTTCGCAACATCTTTTTAGAGATCATCATTGCTCCATCCTTTAGTGAGGCAGCACTTGACCGATTGAAAGAGAAAAAGAATCTTCGTTTGTTGACGTTAGATATGGGACAGATGACAGGCATGCGCCTCACGGCTGTCGCGGGAGGATTGCTCGTACAAGACGGGGATGACATGACACTCGATGATGCCTCATGCCAAATCGTGACGGATCGTCGTCCGACAGCATCAGAATGGGAAGACTTGAAACTTGCATGGCGTGTCGTCAAGCATGTCAAATCGAACGCTATCGTCGTCACAAAAGACGAAACGACGATTGGAATCGGTGCCGGACAGATGAACCGCGTCGGTGCAGCAAAAATCGCTTTCGAACAAGCTGGAGAACGCGCGACAGGCGCGGCTCTCGGAAGTGATGCCTTCTTCCCGATGGCAGATACGGTCGAAGCGGCAGCGGCAGCGGGAATCACGGCCATCATCCAACCGGGTGGGTCGATTCGCGATGCCGAATCGATTGAAGCGGCAAATCGCCATGGTATCACGATGGTATTCACATCAGTCAGACATTTCAAACACTGAGAGGGGTTTGCGTCATGAACGTATTGGTCATCGGTCGAGGAGGACGCGAGCATGCGCTCGCGTGGAAGTTGAAACAAGACGGGCATCACGTCTTCGTTGCACCGGGCAACGACTTCATGGAAGGGATGACGTGTGTGTCGATCCATGAAACAGACGTGGAGGCGCTCGCCCATTTCGCAGAAGAGAACGAGATCGAATGGACGATTGTCGGACCGGAGTCGTCACTCATGGCAGGAGTCGTGGATACGTTCCGTGCCAAAGGACTGAACATCTTTGGACCGACGAAAGCGGCTGCCTTACTCGAAGGAAGCAAGGCGTTCGCAAAGGAAGTCATGATGGAAGCCGGGATTCCGACAGCGGCATACGAGGCGTTCACAGAAGCGGAATCGGCGCTTGCCTATATCGAGAAGCTAGGGGCACCACTCGTCGTCAAGGCGGACGGATTGGCTGCCGGTAAAGGCGTCACGGTTGCATTTACGGTCGAAGAGGCGGAAGCTGCCGTACGTGATATTTTCACGACGGATAAATTTGGGCAACAGTCACAAGTCGTCATCGAAGAGTTCCTCGATGGGGAAGAGTTTTCGCTCATGGCGTTCGTCTCGGGAGAGCGTGTCATTCCGATGATCACCTCGCAAGATCATAAACGTGCCTATGACGGCGACAGGGGACCGAACACGGGTGGTATGGGCGCTTATAGCCCGATGCCACATCTTTCAAAGGACGTGTATGAGGAATCGGTGAAGACCGTATTAGAACCACTCGCGCAGACGATGGTCAAACGAGGTACTCCATTTGAAGGATTCTTGTACGCCGGTCTCATCTTGACGGCGAATGGACCAAAAGTCATCGAATTCAATGCACGCTTCGGTGACCCTGAAACGGAGGTCATTCTACCGAACTTGAAAACGCCGCTCCTTGACATGATTGAAGCGGTCGTTCGTCAAGAACCGTATCTGATTGAATGGGTCGATGGATATACGATGGGGGTCGTCATTGCGGCCGAAGGGTATCCGGACCGACCGATCACGGGCCAGGTGTTATCAGGATTTGAGTCGCTTCCGAAAGATGTGCTGGTCTTCCATGCCGGCACGACAAAGAAGGGCGATCAAGTCGTAGGGAGCGGAGGTCGTCTACTTGTTGTGACGGCGACGAAGCCGACACTGCTTGAGGCGAAAACGGCTGTGTATGCGGCGATTTCACAACTCGATTTACCTGAGACGTTCCACCGAACGGATATCGGGTCACGGGCGTTCACGCAGATTATTTGAAGGATGGGTCAACCCATCCTTTTTTTCATGCGAAAAAAAGGAAATGCCGATATCCTGTTCTACAATAATAATAAAGTAGCTGGAAGAAGGAGGGTGGTCGGCCTGCGTGTTCAAACAAAATTATTTATTGCGATAGCCGTGAACATTGTATTCTTCATCGGTGTTATTTTATTCGTCATCAAACCGTATTTTGTAGAGAAAAGTATTGAGCAGGACAGGGCGATGACCCGTGATCAAATCGAAAGTGTGTCAGAAGTGTTCGCCAATCACCGACTCATGCTCGAACGAATTCTTGTAGATTGGTCAGTCTGGACGAACGCCTATGATTTTGTTCAAAATCAGAATGAAACATTCATTGAAAATAACATGGGGGAAGAGACACTCGAAAACTTGGGGGTCGGCGCAATGATTTTCCTCGACCGTGATCGAGAGGTCGTCTACTCGGAGTTTACTCAATTTTATGAATTAGATCGTGAAGAGGACAAAGAGACATTCACGAACGACTTGATCCGTTACGTCAACTCGTCAGGAATCAAACAAAGTGCGGTGTATGGCACCGATTTCGGTCCGGTCGTCTTCATGAGTCATCCGATTGTGAGAAGTGATGGGACAGGAAAGCCGGGTGGGACGCTCGTGATCATTCAAAAAATCGGTCCAGACTTCATGGCCGCGATGAGTGCCCAAGCAAAAACGAAATTATCGATCAGTCCTCTTTCACACCGGCAGTTGACGGTCGATGAAGACAATCAATTTGCACGTGTCTCGTTACCGCTTCAATCCGTCTATCAAGATGCGAACTGGGAACTCAACTTCTCGGTGAAGCGAACGTACTATACCAATACACAGACCATGTTAGAAACGGGGATGCTAGGGCTGCTTGTGCTCGGTCTTGGTCTATTGTTGACACTGTTTTGGTCGGTGAATCAAATTGTCACGAAACGATTGATGGGCATCGTCAACGAACTCAAATGGATCACGAAAGAACGGAATAGTCGGTTACGGATTCAGTTGCATCCAAATCAACAAGACGAGATTGAAGAGATGGCGATCAGCATGAACGAGGTGCTCGATGCACTCGAACAGACACAAAAAGAATCGTTGACGCGTGCCTTCCGAGATTCTTTGACCCGTCTTCCGAACCGATTGGCGGTCGAAGAGATGTTCGTGAGCTTACCGGAAACGACCCGGTCGATTGGAGTGATGGGAATCGATCTCGACAACTTCCGACGGATCAACGATCAATTTGGTCAGCGTACGGGAGATGCGATGCTGACGTTCTTTGCCTCTCGTTTGATGTTTTATAGAGAGGATGGCTTCGTTGCAAGAATCGGAGCGGACGAGTTCATCTTGATTCATTCGAAATGGACGACCGAGGAGCTCATGATTATCGCGAATCAATTAGTGAAAGATTTGCGCGAATGGGGTTTGAAGCAAGGGATGAACCATTTGACCTTGAGTATCGGCATCGACGAATTGACAGGACCGACGTATCATTCCTATGAGGTGATGATGGCGCGACTCGATGTCGTCTTACACGAAGCCAAAGCATCCGGGAAAGACCAGATTCTTTCCTATCATGAGATTGAAGATGGGAGTCACTACTTGCAGGCGCTCGAGATGGAACGTGATTTACGTCATGCGTTGCGTCATGATGAGTTCGAACTCTATTACCAACCAATCGTCTCTCCGCAGCCGTTTCAAGTAAGAGGAGTCGAGGCGTTGATTCGCTGGCACCATCCACAGAAAGGGTTCGTTTCTCCCGGCGTGTTCATTCCGGTTGCGGAGCAACTCGGGCTCATCTCAGATGTGGGACGCTGGGTGCTTGTGCGCGCCATCACTGAGATTCAAGAGTACGCAGAGCGGTTTGATTTATTTTTATCCATTAACGTCTCGAAACGTCAGATTTTAGACGGCTCGTTTTTAGAAGCGTTGGAGGAGACGCTCGCTAAGACAGGATTTCCCCCACACCGGTTGCATGTGGAAATCACAGAGAGTGAAGTCGGTGGGAATGTGTATGAACTTCAACAGTTCATTCAAGCGTTAAAGGCCATCGGGGTCAAAATATCACTCGATGACTTCGGTGTCGGGACATCGTCACTTTCATACCTGCAATCCCTGCGTCTCGACATCGTTAAAATCGATCAGAACTTCGTGAAAGGGATTCCGGAGAATAAGTTTGACCGCGCGCTGTTAGAAGGGCTGTATCAAACTTTCCAAACGCTTGGACTCGAGATCGTCACGGAAGGGGTCGAGCGACCGGAACAGCTTGCGTTCGTATTAGAATATAGTGGTTCGCTCATTCAAGGTTATCATTACAGTAAACCGATTCCGGTCGATCAATTGCACCTGTACTTACGAAAAACGGTCATGACTCAAATTTGATGTAGGCGACTCTTCACAGGGAGAGTCGTCTTTTTTTGTGAAAAATATATGTGAAATTTGTTACAATAGGGAACATAACTTGCGACCCATTCAGAGAAAAGGTAAACTTGAAACAGGGAAAGAAAACGCTTTCAAAACTATTTTTTAATAGCTTTGCAAGGGAAAAGGGAGGATTGGGTTCGATGCCAACAAAAAGAACGGCGCGGGCACCGTGGTCTAAAGTGATGATTCGTTCACAACTTGAAGTCGTGGATCGATTGCGACCACCTTCGCTCGTCTTACAAAACGCAACGTATTTGAACGTTTATGTAAAACAATGGAGAACCGCAAATATTTGGATTGAGGGAGATCGGATCGTGTATGTCGGTCCAGACTTACCAGAATCAGCGGTCGAAACGGTCGATGTGACAGGAAAGTATATTGTACCTGGGTATATCGAGCCTCACGCTCATCCGTTTCAATTATACAATCCGGCGACGTTGTCAAAATATGCAGGAGAGCGTGGAACGACGACGCTCGTCAATGACAACATGCTGCTTTTTTTACAAGAGAAAGAGCAAGCGTTTGCGCAGCTCGATGCGATTCAGCAATTACCGACGAGTACGTATTGGTGGGCACGATTGGATACGCAAACGGAGCTGGACCGAGAGAGCGTGGCTGTCGACTCGGAACGCGTTCATGAGTGGTTTAACCATCCGGACGTCGTCATGGCAGGTGAATTGACGGCATGGCCACGCGCCTTGAAGGGCGATGATGAGATGCTTCAGTGGATGCTTGACGCCGAGACGTGCGGTTTGCCGGTCGAGGGACATTTTCCGGGGGCGTCGCCGAAGACATTGACTAAAATGGCGTTGATGGGAGTACACAGCGACCATGAGGCGATGACGGCGGAAGAGGCGTTCAATCGATTGGAACTAGGTTATACGACGACGCTTCGACATTCCTCGATTCGTCCGGACCTGCCGGAGATGATTCGTGACCTATTGGCGAATGGATTGACGGCGTTCGACCATCTCATGGTGACGACGGACGGTTCGACACCGGGCTTTTATGAGGACGGCATGCAGGATGCTCTCGTCCGCATTTTGATTGAAGCGGGATTACCGGCCATCGAAGCCTACCGGATTGTCTCTCATAACGTGGCTCGTCATTTTGACCTCGATCATATTTTAGGTGCAATTGCGCCAGGCCGCATCGCGCATTTGAACATTCTAGATGCCATCGAGGAACCGCGTCCGACGGCCGTGATCGCGAAAGGGCAATGGATTTATCGTGATGGGGTATCGCTTTTCCCGAACGAATTAGTGGAAGCAGTCCTCGACATGATGCCGTCGACAGACGTTTCAATCGAGCTTACGCCACAAGACTTGTCCTTCAGCATGCCGGTCGGACTCGACATGATCAACTCGGTCATCATGAAGCTGTTTAAAATTACGCATGACACGGGTCAAGATGAATTACCGCGTGATGGAGACGAATCGTTTCTCATGTTGCTTGATAAAGAAGGGAAATGGCGATTGAACACAGTCCTGAAAGGATTCGCTCGAGATTTTGGTGGACTTGTCAGTTCGTACTCGATCAGTGGGGACTACTTGATTCTAGGAAAATGTAAACAAGATATGTTACAGGCGTTCAAACGAATGAACGAACTTGGAGGCGGGATTGTCCTCGTAGACAAGGGCGAAATCGTTGCGGAGATTCCGTTGCCACTCTGTGGGATGACGTCGACGGAGCCACTTGAAGTGCTCATCGGTCAAGAGAAACAGCTGCGATACGAGCTCATGGCGAGGGGCTATCAGTTCGAAGACCCGATCTATACATTACTATTTTTAGCGTCTACCCATTTGCCGTATGTTCGGGCGACACCTCTCGGCATTTATGAAGTCATGAAGAAACAAGTACTATTTCCTGCGATTTTGCGATGAATAGTTGAGTCCAAGGCTCCCCTGCTTTAGAATGATAAAGAAGTATGAGTAGAGAGGATGCTTGCGGATGCAACTCGATAAATTACGAGGTCGAGAGCTTGATCAATTGTTTGAAGCGATTTTGAAGCTCGAGACACTCGAAGACTGTTATCAATTATTTGAAGATTTAGCGACTGTTAATGAAATTCAGGCACTTGCGCAACGACTTGAAGTGGCGCGGCAAATTCGTGAAGGAAACACGTATCATAAAATTGAGGATGCGACAGGCGCCTCAACGGCCACGATTTCACGTGTGAAGCGATGCTTGAACTATGGGACAGGCGGATACGATCTCGCTCTTGAACGTCTACAACAAACAAAAGGTGACTCGTAAGAGTCATCTTGTTTTTGATGGAGGGGAGGGGCGAGATGCAACAGAAATTCATGAAACAGAACTTACAATTGTTCTTTCGAAATTTAACACCGGTTCAAACACTCGTATTAATTTATAGTGCGGCAGCGATTTTATCAGTTTTGCTTCTCGCCTTACCAATCGCCCACAAGCCCGGAGTGACGATCACATTTACCGATCTTGTCTTCTTTGCGGTGAGCTGTGTCAGTGTCACGGGACTATCACCGATTGTAGTCACTGATACTTTCTCCACGTTCGGCTTATTTATCATCCTGTTCATCGTCCAAGTGAGCGGTGTCGGATTGATCAGTTTGCACGTCATCATGTGGATCTTACTTGGGAAACGAATTGGGTTCAGGGAGCGGCAACTGATTTTACGTGACCAAAACCAGACGTCGATGTCTGGTATCGTCAAATACATCACGGAAATCGTGATTACCGTAATCGCCATCGAAGCGGTCGGTGCCGTCTTGCTCGGGGTCCATTACTTAAATTATTTTGATACCGCCGGAGAAGCCTTCTTGCAAGGATTGTTCGGGTCGGTCAGTGCGACGACGAATGCCGGGTTTGACATTACGGGAAGTTCGCTCGCACCATTCCGTGAGGACCCGTTCGTCATCTTTACACAAATCGCGCTCATGACCGGTGGTGCCATCGGATTCCCAGTGCTTGTAGAAATTCGAACGTACTTGGTGAGCCGAATCACTCGAAAACGTCATACGTTCCCAAGTCGATTCTCGTTGTTCACGAAATTGACGGTTTCGACCTTCTTTATTTTGATTGCCGTCGGTACGGTCGGCTTGTTCATCTTTGAATACAACAATGCCTTTAAAGACTTGCCGCTCTGGTTGGCACTTTCGGATTCGTTGTTCCAATCCGTGACGACACGAAATGGTGGTCTATCGACGGTAGATGTCAATTTGTTCTCTGAAGCGAGCATGTTGCTTCTGTCCATCCTTATGTTCATCGGGGCGTCTCCATCGTCTGTCGGTGGGGGGATTCGGACGACGACGTTTGCTGTAGCCGTTCTCGCTGTCATCGCATTCATTCGCGGGGACTCGTCCATCAAAATTTTCGGTCGTGAAATCGTCCTTGAAGATATTTGGAAAGCGTTCGTTATCATTACGGTCTCGCTTGCCGTTTTACTATCAGGTGTCATGGTCATGGCTTATTTTGAGGATGCTTCGTTGACACGAATCTTATTCGAGGCGTGTTCTGCGTTCGGGACGACGGGCCTATCCGTCGGATTGTCCTCCGAATTTAGTAACGTTGGAAAATGGGTGTTGACGATTCTCATGTTCATCGGTCGGATCGGCGTCATCGCCTTCATTCTCATCCTGCAACGGAGACAACCGAAGCGGATGTATAACTATCCGAAAGAATCAATCATCTTAGGATAAGGAGATTGTCATATGAAAGCATTTTGGATCAACTTCGGATACGTCTTTATTGTTCCGGTTCTTCCGTTTATCGCCATCGTCAATGGAACGGCACTCTGTTCACCGGACTCGCCGCTCCTTGACATACCAGTGCTCGGATTCTTTTTAGCGAATCCGCTCTGGTTCGTCCCCGTTTACGGTCTATTCGCCTTGCTTGTTGCGAAATGGTTGACGGATCGGGAACGGAATCGGAATCGTACGGCACGTTCGTGACTTGCTTCGGCAAGTCTTTTTTTGTTGGGGAGATGCACGGGAGGAAAAAAATCGATAAACTAGAGAAGGATTCGATAGGAGGGAATGAGTTGGAATTTCAGACGTGGCGACATGTGTTTAAACTAGATCCAAATAAGGAGCTCACAGATGAGGCGCTCGAGGCCCTCATCCATTCTGGGACCGACGCCTTTTTGATTGGAGGAACGGATGGGGTTGATGCAGAGAATACATTTGCGCTATATGCGAGAGTCCGAGATGCTGGGATTCCAATCGCACTTGAGATTAGTCATCCTAGTCAAGTCATCCACGGATTCAATCATTATTTCGTGCCCACCGTGCTGAATGCAGGAACTCCGGAATGGATCATTGGACATCATGCTCGTGCGTTTGAACGATACGGCCATTTCTTTGATGCCCGTCTTGTAACGGCTCAAGGGTATCTCGTCTTGAACCCGGACGCGAAAGTCGCTGACGTGACGGAAGCACGATGCGATTTGACGATCGAAGAGTCCGTGGCATACGCGGAAGTTGGACATCACTTGTTCCGTCTTCCCTCGCTCTATATCGAATATAGTGGACGACTCGGGAATCCTGATGTCGTCAAAGAGATTCGTTTGGCGTTACCTGATGCACATCTCTTTTACGGTGGTGGCATCGAGGGAGAAGAGACGGCACGATTAATGGGTGCACATGTCGACACGATTGTTGTCGGCAATATCATTTATGAAGACTTAGCTGGAGCACTTGCGACTGTACGAGCACTCCGATAAAATAAGAACAAACGTTTGGAACAAGGAAGGAAACAATTATGTATAATCTTAGCGAAGAATTAGTCAAAGGGATGAACCCGGAACAAGCAGAAGCGGTGAAGCATACGGATGGCCCGCTGTTGATTATGGCGGGTGCAGGGTCTGGGAAGACTCGTGTCTTGACCCATCGTGTCGCCTATTTGATGGCGGCGAAGCAAGTGGCACCGTGGAACATTTTAGCGATCACGTTCACGAATAAGGCAGCACGAGAAATGAAAGATCGGATTGCGCGTCTTGTGGGTGGTGTCGCCGAGGACATTTGGATTTCTACATTCCACTCCATGTGTGTCCGGATTTTACGACGTGATATCGATCGCATCCGCTATGACCGGAGCTTTTCTATTTTAGATGCCTCAGATCAATTGACAGCGATCAAACAGGTGTTGAAAGAATTGAACCTCGACCCGAAGAAGTACGAACCGCGTACCCTTCTCGGGATGATTTCAAATCATAAAAATGAGCTGCGTACGGCGAAAGATGCGGCTGCCCTCGTCGGGAACAATCCGTACGAGCGAATCATCTCGGACGTCTACACAGCGTATGAGAAAAAGTTGAAACAAAATAATGTTCTCGACTTTGACGATTTGATTATGAAGACGATTCACTTATTCCAAGAAGCGCCGGATGTGTTGGCGTTCTATCAGAAAAAATTTAAGTACATCCATGTCGATGAGTATCAGGATACGAACCGTGCCCAATATACACTCGTCAAACTTCTCGCGCAGGCACACGAGAATTTGTGTGTCGTGGGGGACTCGGATCAGTCCATTTATCGTTGGCGCGGTGCCGACATCGCCAACATCTTGACGTTCGAGAAAGATTATCCGAGCGCCCATGTCATCTTGCTCGAACAAAACTATCGTTCGACGAAACGGATTTTGGAGGCGGCGAACGGTGTCATTCAAAACAACGCTTCCCGTAAAGATAAGAACTTGTGGACTGAAAATGACGAAGGAGAGAAACTGTTGCTCCATGTCGCATCGGACGATCGCGACGAAGCGTTCTTCATCATGAACCAGATGAAAGAGCTGAAGATGGAAGGGATGGACTACGGACAGATGGCGGTCCTTTATCGGACGAACGCTCAATCACGTGGACTCGAGGAGATGCTCCTCAAGTCGAACATCCCATACAAAATGGTCGGCGGGACGAAGTTCTATGAGCGAAAAGAGATCAAGGACGTCCTCGCATACTTGCGATTGATCGCCAACCCGGATGAGGACATCTCGTTCGTTCGCGTCGTCAATGAGCCGAAACGCGGAATCGGTGCCGCGACGATTGATAAACTAGGTGACTTTGCAGATATGCAAGGCGTCTCACTTATGGATGCGATTCGTGACATCGAATTGTCAGGCATCGCCCCACGCACTGCGACGAAACTCGCGGACTTCCGCCAAATGATGTTGGATTTACGGCAGATGGCGGACTATCTCTCCATTTCAGAACTCGTCGAAGAGGTATTGAAAAAGACAGGATATGAAGAGATGCTCAAAATCGAGAAGACGCTTGAAGCGGAAAGCCGACTCGAGAACTTGCAAGAGTTTCTGTCGGTCGCCCAAAACTTTGAGAAAGAGAGCGATGAACAGACGCTCGTCGCCTTCCTTACCGATTTGACGCTCGTCTCAGACCTCGATTCACTCGATGAAGTCGATGAGTCGCATCAAGTCACGTTGATGACGTTGCACTCGGCGAAGGGACTTGAATTCCCGGTCGTCTTCTTGATTGGAATGGAAGAAGGACTTTTCCCGCACAGCCGTGCCTTGAACGACGAGGAAGAGATGGAAGAAGAACGTCGTCTCGCGTATGTCGGAATCACCCGTGCCGAGAAGCGTCTCTATTTGACACGTGCACAGTCACGGATGCTATATGGTCGCTTCCAAAACAACCCGGAGTCGAGATTCTTGCATGAGTTGCCGGAAACGTTGTTGGAGCGGTCCGGTAAGGCGAGAAAACCAATGCCATGGAACCCGGTCGAGTCACCAGGGAAGTTACCGGTGAATGGCTTTAGTTCGAAACCGAAGCCGAAACTCGCCCAATCGTCCGGTGCCGAAACGGTCGGCTGGAATGTCGGCGACAAAGCGAATCATAAAAAATGGGGACAAGGGACGGTCGTGCAGACACGTGGTGAAGGCGACCAACTCGAAGTCGACATCGCATTCCCAGAAGTCGGGATCAAGCGCCTGTTGGCTAAATTTGCCCCTATCGAAAAAGCGTGAGGTGAGGATATGGAGATGGCAGAACGCGTAGAAGAGCTACGTCAAACGTTAAATCAATATGGTTACGAGTATTACGTACTCGACCGCCCGAGCGTGCCGGATTCGGAGTATGACCGATTAATGAACGAATTGATTCAAATCGAGACCGATTATCCTGAACTTCGAACACCGGACTCCCCGACGCAACGCGTCGGAGGGGCTCCGCTCGACGCATTTGTCAAAGTGACACACGACACGCCGATGCTCTCGCTCGGCAACGTCTTCTCGAAAGAGGAACTCGTCGAGTGGGTGGAGCGAATCGAGAAAGATCTCGGCTACACGCCGACATTCGTGGCAGAACTCAAATTTGATGGTCTCGCTGTCTCGTTAAAATATGAGAATGGCCGTCTCGTCCGTGGTGCGACGCGCGGGGACGGGACGACGGGTGAGGACATCACGCAAAACTTGAAGACGATTCGTTCCATCCCTCTCCGATTAAATGAGGACGTGACGTTTGAAGTGCGAGGTGAGGCGTACATGCCGAAACGTTCGTTCGAACAATTGAATGATGAACGAGAACGTATCGGCGAGCCACTTTTCGCAAATCCGAGAAACGCTGCTGCCGGTTCACTTCGACAACTCGACTCAAAAATTGCGGCGTCAAGAAATTTGGCGTTCTTCGCATACGGTTTGGTGTCGCAAGACGATCTCGTCGCGTCACATGACGAGTCACTCGATTATTTGAAACGACTTGGTGTCGCAGTGAGCGGAGATTATACAACATGCCAGACGGCGGATGAACTGTGGGATTACATTGAGACATACGTGACGAAACGGAGTGACCTCCCATATGAAATTGATGGGATCGTCATTAAAGTGGCCGGGTATGAAGAACAGGAACAACTTGGTTTCACCGCTAAAAGTCCGCGCTGGGCCGTCGCGTACAAGTTCCCGGCAGAAGAAGTCGTGACGACGATCGAGGACGTCGATTTCAGTGTCGGTCGTACGGGGAAGGTCACACCACGGGCACGATTTGCCCCGGTTTCTGTGGCAGGTTCGACCGTGACGTATGCGACGCTTCACAATGAAGATTTTATAAAGGAAAAAGATCTTCATATCGGTGACCGAGTCGTCATCAAAAAAGCAGGAGACGTCATTCCGGCCGTCGTATCGGCATTGGCGAGTGAACGGAGTGGGGAAGAGCGAGTGATTGAATTCCCGACGCATTGTCCGGCGTGTGGGTCGGAGTTGATTCGACTCGAAGGAGAGGCGGATCATCGTTGCGTCAATCCGGAATGTCCGGCTCAACTGCTTGAAGGACTCATCCATTTCGTGTCGAGACAAGCGATGAACATCGACGGGCTCGGCGAGAAAGTGATCACGCAGCTTCACGAAGCAGGGCTCGTCCATAATGTGGCCGACCTGTATCGCTTGGACCGAGATGATTTACTTGGACTCGAGCGCATGGGCGAGACGTCAGTGACGAACTTGCTCTCAGCAATCGAACAATCGAAGCAAAATTCATTGGAACGGGTGCTCTTTGCCCTCGGGATTCGACTCGTCGGACAAAAGGCCGCTTCTTTAATTGCAGAACGGTTCGAGACGATGGATGCAATCATCGCTGCGACAGTCGAAGAGTTGACATCCATCGATGGCATCGGGACGAAGATGGCCGAATCGATTGTCCTCTATTTCGAAAAACCAGAAGCACGTGAACTCGTCAAAGAATTGGCGGAATCAGGTGTGAACTTATCATTCAAAGGAATGAAGCGTCCAACGACTGAAGGGGCACCGCTCTCTGGGAAGACAGTCGTATTGACGGGGAAATTGCATGAGATGACACGTGGCGAGGCTGGGAAGCAGCTTGAACTCCTCGGCGCGAGTGTGACAGGGAGCGTGAGTAAAAACACAGACTTGCTCGTCGCCGGTGAAAAGGCAGGTTCGAAGCTGGCGAAAGCCGAATCTCTCGGAATCGAAGTATGGGATGAAGCCAAGCTGCTCGACTTTTTAAAGGAACAAGCATAAACGTTCGCTTCGGCGAACGTTTTTTTCGGAAATAATTGGGATTGAGCAGGTTCGCACATGCGTTCGCGGGGTATAGATTAACTAAATCAAAATGCTAATATATTTTTGCGAGAGAACCCTTTGACACCATGACTTTCACACACACATTCCTCTCATTCCTCTACGTGGTGAACGTCGTCATCGGAACGATTGCGATTCGAGCGCTTGTTTTCACCTTAGAGGAGGGACCAACATCATGACACACAACATCCAGCGCTTCGTTGCCGTATTTACCATCCTCATGCTCCTTTCAACCTTATTTGGGGTGCCCACCGCCAAAGCGGACACGACCACGTTCCGGTATATCCAAGTGAATTTGACAGATGAGGAAAGCGAAACATTATATGAATCAAGTCTCGTCTATGAAGGAATCACGTATTACGGGGTCCGTGAATCAGCTGACGTTTGGCGATTTATGATTGATGCGGAAGTAGTAGACGACTCGTTGATTGACCTCATCACGCTCTACGATGCGGAAGGTGTACCGTATACGTTTTCTCCAAACACTGTCACGGAAGCCTATCATGTCGAAGTGGAGGAACCGCCTGTAGTCACAGAACCAGACCCATCAGAAGAGGTGACGCCACCGGTTGAACCAGAACCAGTCGTCGAAGAGCCGACGACTGAACCGACGTTACCGAAGCTCGCCGTTGAAGCAATCAACATCGCCGCAGTCGACCGAGCCGTTGTCGGAGGCGAAATATCGTATACGTTCATTGTAGAAAACACAGGAGAAACGCCGATGACGGTGACAGAATTCTCTCATGAGTACGTGAGCGGAGACATCGATCATCAATCAATCGAATCGTTCAATCAACACGTATTTGATCGTTTGCATGAATTAATAGGAGAAGACGGTCTCTTGCCGGGGGAACGGGTGGAAGTGACAGAAGTTTTAGCGATTCAGACCGGATATTCGTTCGACGCTCATCCTGAGATCGGCAGTGTCTTTCGGGTGACCGGAGTGGATGAATTCGACCGGGTTGTCACGTCAGAAAGTCAACAAATTATCCTTTTGCAAACACCAGACTTCACCGTGAATGCAACGGTTGAGAAAGCGACCGTTCAACCGGGAGAGCCCGTTCGCTATACGTATACGATCACCAATCCTTCGAGAGTCACCCTGTTTTTAGCGAAAGCAGTTCTTACATGGCCAAGCGGTGCCTTGACAAAAGAAGAACAACACCTGGCAAATCAACGATTCGCAGAGCTGGTCGAAGCGATTCCTGCCTTCAGAGACGGTCTCGGTCCGGAAGAAGAAGTGACGTTCTCGTTTGAGCTTCCGCTCCTCACATCTTATGATATGAGAGCTGGGGCTGAATTGATTCAACGTGCCACATTCACCTTCGAGGTGGATGAAGGGATTGCGGTTACTCACTCTGTCGACGTACCGGTAGCAGTGAAGCAACCTGTTCCGGTAAAAGAAGAGCCGAAACAAGACGCTAACAAACAGAAGACAGAGGTGAAAACCACACCACCTGCTGTGACAGTCGTTGTCAAAGAGAGTGGAGCGAAACGAGTCGAGCACATCGATGAAGCCGATCCGTACGCACAAGGCGTACTTCCGATGACAGGCGAAGCGGATGATCTATGGCACGTCATGCTCGGTACACTTCTCTTCGCGTCAGGACTCCTACTGTTGATTCGTCGCAACCACCCGTCAACGAAACCATAAATCGACATCCCTTCTCGTTCATGCGAGAAGGGATTTGTTCTGATTCCGCTTCGATACTTTTTTCGTGGAACGATTTTGTTATAATGGACAAAGTGAAATAGGAAACGATGTTCAAAGGAGCTAGACATAGATGAAATGGAAACAACTCGTCATCCCGACAATCGCCTCTGCGCTATTGTTGAGCGGATGTTCAATGAAAATACCGATGGGTGAAGAAGAAGCGACACCAACAGGGGACGAAACAGCGGCCGAAGGCGTCACACAAGCGATCGAAGCCCGTGACTCTTATTACCAGATGGTCATTCCGTTCAAACCGGCGGCGGCGAGAGGTCTCGCCCAACGTCAAGTCAGTTCATCGTTAGAACTCGAAGAAGTCGAACTCGGTCTCATGCGTCATTCAACGGACGCGTTCGACCCGGAAAAGTTCGCTTATCAAGAGGGACAGCTGTTGAACGCGGAGGATGTGTCCCGTTTACTTGCACGGAAAGATAAAAGTAATGAAGGATTGACACCCTTGAACCCGGCATATGCGGATGGCAAGGCAGAAGTCGAAGACGACAAGTTTGTCGATGCGAACAAGAAGTCACCACTTTATTTAGCTTCCATTGTCGAACAGAACTACATGACGAAAGAGGACAGCGGGTATCAGGTTGGAGGCGTATCGTTTGCACTCATATTGAACCGTGAGTATGTCTTCCAAGCACCGAACTATGGTCCGACGTACACCGTCAAACTCGATCAAAAGAAAGTGATCGCAGAAGGGGAACGTATGGCGAACGAGCTCGTCTCCCAATTACGGAAGCGGGAAGACTTCAAGGATCTCGATATCAATGTCGCGCTCTATATGAAATCGACACAAGGTTCACCGACACCGGGGAACTATATCAAATCGGCTTTCGTTGGGACGGCGGATCAGGTCAAATCGGACGACTGGAAAGCGATCGATGAGAAGTACTACTACTTCCCGTCGACATCAGCGACGTCTGACGTACGCGAGGACGCTCAGAAGTTTACGCTCTTCAGCGATCGGATCGCAGACCTTTTCCCGGACTATAGCGGGATGATCGGGAAAGGTTTTTATCAGAATGGAGATTTATCGAGAATGGAGATTGATATCCCGATTCAGTTTTACAGTCGCGCTGAGCTCGTCGGATTCACACAACACGTTGTCGGCTTGCTTGAAAACCGTTGGGAATATAATCGGAACGTTCCGGTTCGAATTAACGTGACATCCCTCGGTGGAGACCCTGAAGTGACCATCGTGTTCGAGGACGGAATGGATAGTCCGAAAGTATACTTCTAAAGGAGGAGAGGTTCGTTTTTTTGAAACGAATCTCTTCTTTTTTTCGTATGAAAAGTGAAAGGATAATCTTTGACCTTATTTGACCAAATGAGTAGAATAGAGTTAACAGAAACGGGAAAGGGAAAGGTGAGGTGAATCCATATGGCTAAAAACTATTACGATGAGCTTGGTGTTTCCAAAGGAGCGACCGAGCAGGAGATTAAACGCGCATACCGGAAACTGGCGAAACAATACCATCCGGACGTCAATAAAGATCCTGGGGCACAGGATCGCTTCAAATCGATTCAAGAGGCGTTCGACGTGTTGAGCGACCCGGAGAAGAAGGCGAACTATGATCGATATGGTAGCCCAGATGGACCGTCATTCGGACAAGGGTTCGGAGGCGGTGGGGAGGCTTACGGGGAAGGCTCATCTCAATTCGAGGATCTCTTCCGACAATTCGGCGGGGGGTCACGTACGACTTCGCGGACGTTCGGGTTTGAAGATATGTTCGGAAGCTTCTTTGACCAAGCGGTCGACGAAGACTTGGATGAGACCGTTCGTGTCAACATCCCGCTTAGTCAATTGACGAAAGAGTCGAAAGTGAGTCTGCGTCTTCAAACGGGTACCGTGAACGTCAAAATTCCACAAGGTGCTTATGAAGGTCAGAAGTTGCGCTTGAAAGGAAAGGGAAGCCGGGGCGGACAATCGGGAAACCGAGGTGATGTATATGTCGAACTTCACTTTGCCGATGACGATACGTATCGTCGCGAAGGAGAGCATATCGTGACAGTGAAGCGTTTGCGACCGCTTGAGTTTTTAGACGGGACGAGCGTCATCATTGCGACACTCGACGGGGGACGCGTGAAGTTGAAAGTGAAACCGGGAAGCCGTCCGGGACAACGGATGCGTATTCCGGGCCGAGGTGTCATGACCGGTTCGAAAGTACGGTCGGACTTGTTCGTGCAGCTCGAAGTCGACCTGCCGCTTGATGAGACGTACCGGGCTGTATATGAAAAAATCGAACGTTAATGGATAAGGAGGAATCGTGATGGACTTTAATCGTTTCACCGATAAAGCACATGAATGCATTGTCAGTTCACAAGCGTTAGCGAAACAGTATCATCATAGCGAAATCAATGAGTGGCATGTATTGGCCTCAATGATTTCACAGACGGACGGGATTGCGCCGTTGCTGTTTCAAAAAATGGAGATCAACGTGTCAGAGATTGAAGGAGAAGTCGCGCTTTCTCTGAAACATGCGCCGAAACTCCAAAACCCGACGACACCGATGATTTCAGCCTCTCTCTTAAGCGTCTTGACGACTGCGGAACGAGAAGCGACGGGGATGAATGATGAGTACGTATCGGTCGAACATATTCTACTCGGTATTTTGTTGAACAGCAGTCAGGCACAGACGATGCTCGAACGGAAAGGTGTCACCGAAGAACGACTCCGTGATGCGCTTGTCGCTGTGCGTGGGAACCGTCGCATCACATCGAAGTCGCCTGAAGCGACTTATGATGTCTTGACGAAATACGGACGCGACCTCATTCAAGAAGTGAAGACAGGTAAAATCGATCCTGTCATCGGACGTGACAGTGAGATTCGTCGTGTCATTCGAATCCTAAGTCGAAAAACAAAAAATAACCCTGTCCTCATCGGAGAACCAGGGGTCGGGAAGACAGCGATTGTCGAAGGGCTCGCCCAGCGCATCGTTCGTGGAGATGTACCGGAAAGTTTGAAAGACAAAACCATCTTCAGCCTCGATATGAGCTCCCTCGTTGCCGGTGCGAAATATCGCGGAGAGTTCGAGGAACGTCTACAGGCCGTCTTGTCCGAAGTGAAAGAAGCGGAAGGCACCATCATCCTCTTCATCGATGAACTTCACACGATTGTCGGTGCAGGGAAGTCTGAGGGGTCGATGGACGCCGGTAACATGTTGAAACCGATGCTCGCCCGAGGCGAACTGCATTGTATCGGCGCGACGACGCTCGACGAGTATCGCCAATATATCGAGAAGGACCCGGCCCTTGAGCGGCGTTTCCAACAAGTACTTGTCGCTGAACCGGATGTCGAGGATACGGTTTCCATCTTGCGCGGTTTAAAAGAACGCTTTGAGATTCACCACGGGGTACGCATCCATGACAACGCGCTCGTCGCGGCGGCTGTGCTATCCAATCGCTATATCACGGACCGCTTCATGCCGGACAAGGCGATTGATCTCGTCGACGAGTCGTGTGCGATGATTCGAACAGAGATGGAGTCGATGCCAGCTGAGCTTGATGAATTGGTCCGTCGGGTCATGCAGCTTGAAATCGAAGAGGCGGCGCTTAAAAAAGAGAGCGATGCCGCTTCCATGAAGCGACTTGAGGCGCTTCAACAGGAATTGGCTTCTATCCGTGAACAGTCTGATTCGTTACGTCTCCGTTGGGAGAATGAGAAGGAGTCGACGCACCGCGTACAACAAATCCGTGGAGACCTAGAGAAAGTACGTCTCGAGTTACAAGAGGCAGAGAGTCGCTATGATTTGAACCGGGCCTCGGAACTGAAATATGGACGAATCCCGGAACTTGAGCGGGAACTAGAAGAAGCGGAACAGTTGGCGAGTTCGGTGACGCGTGAACTCGTGCGTGAAGAAGTGACGGAAGAAGAAATCGCCGAGGTCGTCTCGAAATGGACGGGCATCCCGGTGACGAAACTGACAGAAGGAGAGCGGGATAAGCTTCTCAATCTAGAAGCGGTCTTGCATAAACGTGTGTTCGGACAAGATGATGCGATTCGTCTTGTCAGCGATGCAGTCATTCGAGCACGTGCTGGCATCAAAGATCCAAACCGTCCGATTGGTTCATTCCTTTTCCTCGGACCGACGGGGGTCGGGAAGACAGAACTCGGGAAAGCGCTCGCGGAAGCGATGTTTGATTCAGAAGACCATATCGTTCGACTGGATATGAGTGAATATATGGAGAAACATGCCGTATCGCGTCTCGTCGGTGCCCCTCCTGGCTATATCGGTTACGAAGAAGGTGGACAGTTGACGGAAGCGGTTCGTCGTAACCCGTACTCGGTTCTCTTACTCGATGAGGTCGAGAAAGCGCATCCGGACGTCTTCAATATCTTGCTACAATTGCTCGATGATGGTCGATTGACCGATTCGCACGGGCGCATCGTCGACTTCAAAAATACGATTGTCATCATGACGTCGAACATTGGGGCGGACATCTTGCTCGAAGCGGCGAAAGATGGCGTGATTGATGAGGACGAAGAGCGTCAAGTGCTCGACAAACTCCGTCGTCATTTCCGTCCTGAATTCTTGAACCGGGTCGATGAAACGATTCTGTTCCATCCGCTCACGAAAGATCAAATCGGTCAAATCGTCGAAAAGGCGGTCGGACGGATGAGCGAACGGCTCACGACACGCTCGATTCATATCGACATCACCGATGCAGCCAAAACGTTCGTTGCTGACGAAGCATATGAACCTCAATTTGGTGCGCGACCGATCAACCGATATGTACAACGGACGATTGAGACGAAACTTGCCCGTAGCATCCTCGCTGGAGATGTCGAGGATGGGCAAACGGTCATCATCGATGTCGAGAACGGGGCGTTGACGTTACGCCCATCGACAGTCAATGCATAAAGAAAGAGGAATCCAAAATCGGATTCCTCTTTTATGTATGCCGACATCTTCTTCTCAAAATCAAATAACTGATCCCAATAAAAATGAGGTAGAGTACCGTCCCGAAAAATGAGTTGAATAACCATGGAATTGTTCCCATGAAGCTGGCACGGGTCGCTTCTTGGAACCAGAGCAGTAGCCAAAAGAAAAAGCCAAGACTCGTTGCGAGGAGAACAAAAAATCCCGCCATGCCTTGTTTCGTCAATTGCTTGATTCCGAACCCAAGTAAAGCCGTAACAATGAAAATTGTACCTAACCCAATATAGAACAATCCATCAATCGGTAATGACTGCACCTATATGACTCCCTTCTCACCATCAGATTCATATAATCCAATCTTACACGAAGAGGGAATAAATGGGAATCGTTATTGTGACACGAGAGGACGTTCTGGTTGATAGATACAGTACGGTTCTGATTCTTTGAAATCACCTGTGACCGCATAGGCTCTAGCACGCGAACCACCACATAGATAACGATACTCGCAATACCCACACTTTCCGTGATGACTATCCGGATCACGTAGCGCCTTGAATGTCGGATGATGGCGATAAATATCGGCGAGAGGTGTCGTTCGGACGTTTCCGCAGGTGATTGGTAAAAATCCGGACGGCTGTACGTCCCCTGTATGTGAGATAAAGACGAATCCGTTGCCGTCATTTGTCCCACGAGGGGCTTTTGCCAAATCGTCATGTGGATGTCCGATTGGAGGGAGTCCTGCTGCCCGGCGTCGCTGATTTTCTTGGCGGGCGACTCTCCGATAAAATTGGGCTTCCGTCGTCGAGATGATGAAGGGTGCCGTCTCTTGTATGGAGAACGCCCATTTCAATACTTCCTCATGTCGCTCTGGTGTAATGGGTTGTAACAGGGATCCGCGTCCGGTCGGCACGAGGAAAAAGAGCGTCCAGACGGATACACCGAGGGATTCTACGAGCTTCGCCATTTCCGGTAATCGATCGACATTGTATTCGGTCACCGTCGTATTGATTTGAAATGACATCCCTTCTTCTCGGAAATATGAGATTCCTCGAATGGTACGGTCGAAGCTGCCACGTGTACCGCGGAAGTAGTCATGCGTCACGGCGTCCGGTCCGTCAATGGAGAAGGCCCAACGTGACAAACCAGCTGCTTTTGCCCGTTTCACGGCATCGTGAGTTACACGAGTTGTAGCTGAAGGTGTCATCGAGACGCGCATCCCAAGGGAGGAAGCATATGCGGTCAATTCAAATAAATCTTCACGCATGAGAGGATCACCGCCCGTAAAGACGAGAATCGGGTTATCCATCGCATGAATCTCGCGAATCAATGCCTTCCCTTCTTCCGTGTCGAGTTCGTTTTCGTAACGATGAAATTGTGCCTCTGCCCGGCAGTGGACGCAGGAGAGCGCACAGGCCCGTGTGACTTCCCAAATGACGATGAACGGGTTCTCGTTATAGTCGATACGTTTCATACCGTCACCGCCTGTCGAAGATGTAAGTGATCGACCGCCCGTTTGGCGGAATCGACGCAGTCAGGTAATCCGACCCCATGGAGAATGGCGCCACACGCTTCGACGCCGTCCCACTTCAAAAGTGCTTCTTCGAACGCGCGGACGTCCTGTTTATGACCGACCTCATACTGTGGCATCGTTTGAATGTGTCGCTCGACTTTCGTGAAGAGGGGAGTCCCGACTTTTTGAATGCGTCGAAGTTCGCCTAAAGCGAAGTTTGCGATTAGATCATCCTCTTCATGGAGCAGGGACGGGACATGTTCTGAACTGATATACATGCGGAGCAATGCTTTTCCTTTAGGTGCTAGGTGTGGCCATTTTTTATGCATCCAGCTACAAGCGGTCAAAGCGTTTCCTTCCGATTTGGCGATGACGTAGCCGGTTCCATCTAACGCATCCACTTCTGACTCGTCGAAGGCGGCGAGTACGGTCATCGAAGAGGTACGTTTTAACGATGACAAACGTTCGGCTTCCGGGAATCCGAGCAAAGGTCCGAGTGCATGCGGCGATGTGGCCATGATGATGCCATCAAACTGTTCGATCGTCCCATCGGCAAATGTGACTTCATGAGGTCGAACGGATTGAACGACCGTCTTTAACATGAGTCGATCAATCGACGGACGGAGCGCCTCGACGAGTGCTCCGAGTCCTTGCTCAATCGACAGAAACTTACCAGTCTCGGACGGCTTTACACCAGCTTGGACGGGAGGAGTGAGTGCTTTCATTCCGAGAATCAGACTGCGAGTTTTTTGTTCAATCGTGATAAACTGAGGGAAAGTAGACTCGATGCTCATGTCATCGAGTGTCCCGTTGTAAATCCCTGACAGAAGCGGTTCGATCATTGTATCAACTACTTCTGAGCCAAGTCTCGTCCGAAAGAAACGGTCGAGCGAGATATCCTCTCCTGCATACACGCGTGGAATCACGAGATCGAATCCGGCGCGAAGTTTTCCTCTCCAAGTAAAGAGATCCGTTTTGACCATCGGCCAAAACTTAGTCGGGATGCCCATGACCGACCCGGCCGGCATCTGTCTCAGTTGCTTCCGTACGTAAATGTAAGAAGTCCCGGTTCTGGAGCGGACGAGTTGATCTGCGAGACCTAGACTTGTAATAAGTGATGTCAAGGTCGGCTTTCGTGCCATATAACCGTCGGGTCCAGTCTCTAACGTAAAACCATCCCGATAAATGGTCTTAATTTTTCCACCGAGACGGTCCTGCGCCTCAATCAATGTGACATGAGCTCCGGCTTCTTTGGCATAATAGGCTGCGGCAAGTCCGGTGATGCCACCTCCGATAATCGCGATTCGATTCAATTGATTCACCCATTTCTCTGAAATTGTTGTCGTCTTAACGGTACCGAGAATGTTGACGGAGATATAGGATAAGTGTCACGGACTTCTAGAC
Organism: Exiguobacterium sp. 8H; assembly: GCF_902506255.1. Lineage (GTDB taxonomy): Bacteria > Bacillota > Bacilli > Exiguobacteriales > Exiguobacteriaceae > Exiguobacterium > Exiguobacterium profundum. The sequence continues at coordinate 2,653,802 of NZ_LR733429.1, forward strand.
AAATTTGTCACGAATTCGAAAGGGGACGATGGAATGGCTTCCTTCCTCATCGTTGCGACTCTTGTGATGGTAGGCATAATTGGGTTTATTGTGGCGATGAATCGACATGGAGAAAAGTTGGTTGGAGATGAGGAAAGTCCACCGATGATTTGGGCGGATGAGGACTGGTATAAAGATGATGGACCACCAGACGGATAATATGATAAGATGACCCGGTTGAAATTTGATGGAACATGAGGTGATGGAATGAATGTACTCGAACAACAGTTGAACCACTTGGTTGATGAGTGTCGTCCGTACACGGCTCAAGGGAAAGTGGCGGACTATATCCCTGAACTCGCACATGTGAAAAACGATTTACTCGGGGTGGCGATTTGTTTGCCGGATGGTACGTATATTCACGCGGGGGATGTTCATCACAAGTTTACGATTCAGAGCGTATCGAAGGCGCTCACACTTTGTTATGTATTGATGGAGTTCGGGGAGGACTATGTCTTTTCGAAAGTAGGGATGGAGCCGACGGGGGACGCATTCAACTCCATCGCCAAACTCGAGGAAACGGTCCCGTCAAAACCACTGAATCCGATGATCAACGCCGGAGCGTTAGCGGTGACGAGTATGATTTTGGGGGAGACGGCAGAACTCAAAATCTATCAGTTCCGCCAGTTTTTAGCGACGTTGTTAAATCGCTCGGTCGAGGAGGTCACGTACGACGAAAAAGTCGCCCGCTCTGAATACGAGACGACCGACTTGAACCGTGCCCTGCTCTATTTCATGCGTCATCATGGAATTGTGGATGGAGACGTCGATGAGATCATTGATGTGTATACGAAACAGTGTGCCATCGAGATTGATTGTTTTGATTTGGCGCGAATCGGGCGTGTCTTTGCAGGGAATGGAGAAGACCCGGATACGGGCGAAGAGTTGATTCCACGTCGGGTCGTCCGAATCGTCAAGGCCATCATGACGACGTGTGGCATGTATGATGCATCGGGTGAGTTCGCTGTCCGGGTCGGTCTTCCGGGAAAAAGTGGGGTATCGGGTGCCATCTTGGCGGTCGGGAACCACGAACTGGACTTGAATAACGTTGGGTTTGGCATATTTGGCCCGGCACTTGATTCAAAAGGGAACTCGATTGCCGGAATGAAGTTGTTGGAACTACTGATTGAGCGCTATACTTCGCGCTAAATCGAGAGGTGCTCCACGGATGCATCGAGTTCCTGCTGTAATGTTTCAATTTTTCTGTCGCATGCAGACTGTAGTTCAGCTGGAGGGGTGAAGGCGCGCCAACGCTTTAACAGTTGGTCATGGTCGTTCATATCACCGAGTTCAGTTTGCATCTTTTTTAACGTGCGGACAGTGTCCATCGAAGCATCCGATTCATAGCTTAGCAAGTACTCATGTAAGTAACGTTCGCGTTTGACGGCTAAACGGACTTTATGGAGTGCTTCAAGCTGTTCTTTTCCATCGGATTGTTCGTGATAGACGCGTACACGTTGCTTGCGCTCGCTTTTCGCCTTTTCTAACATCGGAGAGGCGTTCGTTTTTTTGAACGCACGAAATAACGGTCCGCCGATGAAACGACGTACTTGTTGATCGAGCGACGGGGTCATTTTTTCACTGACGCGGGTCGAAAGGATCGTCCGTGCGATGGCACGTTCTGTCTCCATCGCTTCAAGAAACGCATGGTCGAGTTCGGTTTTGGAATCAAACGTTTCGATGAGGACGTCGAGGTCGCGCACATGACCGAGTGCCTCCATCAATTGTTTGAGTTGTCGGAACGTCGCCGGCTTCGTTTCATATAGTTGCATAAACGTGATCAATTTCCGTAGATGAACGCGAGCGCGATGAATATCCTCGGAATTGTTGAAGGTGAGGGCTTCCGTCACATAGTGATTGAACGTGTTCCACGTTTCCAACAGTTCAAATTTAAGCTTTTCTGCATGCCGTTGATTCATGATTATAAGTTCCTTTCTGAAAAAGAGATGAGGGTTGTCCATGTACCAAACACATTCATTAAACGAAAAAATCAAACTGTTCTTCACGATTTTCTTTCCAATTTTAGTCACGCAAGTGTCTTTTTATTTGATTAGCTTTTTTGATACCGTCATGTCCGGACGGGCGGGTGCCGTCGATTTGGCAGGTGTCGGAGTCGGTTCAAGCTTGTGGATGCCGGTGTATACCGGACTGAGTGGAATCTTGCTGGCGGTGGCCCCGATCGTTTCGCAAGCGCTTGGTGCGCGAGACCGTCAACAGATTCAACGAACCTTGTTTCAAGGTATCTATTTAGCCATCATGCTAAGCGTAATCACGCTGACGTTGGGTTCATTCCTTGTGCCGATGGCAATCGAGAGCATGGGGCTCAGTGTAGAAGGGAAACGAATCGCGACGCAATACTTGCTTGCCCTTGGATTCGGTGTCTTGCCGATGTTCCTGTTCAATGTGTTACGCACGCTCATGGATGCCTTGGGCAAGACGCGAGTCTCGATGATCCTCATACTATTAGGGTTACCCATTAATGTCGGATTAAATTACATCTTCATCTTCGGAAAACTGGGGGTGCCGGCGTACGGCGGAGTTGGAGCGGGAATTGCCTCAAGCATCACGTACTGGCTACTCTTCTTCATGGCCTTCTTCTTCGTGAGAAACGGGAAGCCGTTCCGCGAATACAAGTTTTTACGGACGACCGAACGAATGGTCTGGCTCCGACAAAAAGAGCTGTTACAACTTGGGACGCCAATCGGGCTCGCCATTTTCGCAGAAGTCAGCATCTTTGCGGCGGTCACGGTATTGCTCAGTTCATACGGTGACCAAATCGTCGCGGCTCACCAAGCGGCGATTAACTTCGCTTCGTTTGTTTACATGTTGCCACTCTCAGCATCGAGCGCATTGACGATTGTCGTGGGGTATGAGCTTGGCGCGAAACGACTGCAGGATGCCGTCCGCTATGCAAAAATCGGGCTCGCGCTCTGTCTCGGTGTTTCTATCTTTTCCGGTGCTTTTTTGTTTTGGCAAAACGAACGGGTCGCGGCTATTTATACGAATGATCCGACGGTCGTGGACCTTGCAGCTCACTTTATGATCTTCGCTGTATTCTTCCAACTGTCAGATGCTGTCGCGGCACCGATCCAAGGGATATTACGTGGCTTTAAAGACGTCAACATCACGCTCGTCCTTTCACTCGTCGCTTATTGGGTCATCGGTTTACCACTCGGGTATGTCTTGGCAGAGCACGCCGGATTTGGACCAGACGGTTATTGGATGGGCTTGATTGCCGGACTCGCAGCCGGAGCGGTCTTGTTATTTCTCCGGTTAGTATGGATTGTCCGGCGCTACGGGACGGTTCAATCGACATAAAAAAGGAGAAGATTGTTCGCAAATGTGAACAATCTTTTATTTATCTAAAATTGGTCTATACAACTATACTTTTATCAGATATGATAACATGGAGGAAAACAAAAAGGAGTGGTGAACCGATGGGGACATTGATCAATGCTCGTATCGTGTCAGCAGAACAAACATGGGAACGTGGATATATCAGATGGAATGGTCAAACGATTGATGAGATTGGATCGATGGACCAGTTTGAACAACAGGATGAGCCTGTGATTGATGTCGCTGGAGCGCTCGTGACACCGGGTCTCATCGATGTGCATATCCATGGGGGATATGAAGTCGATACGATGGATGCGGATGAATCAAAACTTCGACGATTGAGTAACGACATGCTACAGGAAGGTGTCACGTCCTTTTTCGCGACGACGATCACGCAGTCAAAAGAAGCGATTGAGCATGCATTGAAGGCAGTCCGAAATGTCATTGAAGCGCAGGATACGACACTCATCGGAATCCACTTGGAAGGTCCATTTGTCAACGTGGAGATGGCTGGTGCACAACCGGCAGAATATATTATCGACCCGGACGCCGAGCAGTTCCGGAAATGGCAAGAGCTTGCCGGCGGTCATATCCGTCTTGTCACCTATGCACCGGAACGTCCAGGTGCACGTGAGTTTGAAGCTGTTCTTCGCGAAACCGGTGCAATCGGTTCGGCGGGCCATACGAGTGCGACATTTGAAGAGAACAAGCAGGCGGGCGTCAAACACGGGACGCATCTTTATAACCAAATGCGTGGGTTGCACCATCGAGAACCCGGAACGGTTGGGTATTGTCTCTTAGAGGATGGGGTCATCGCGGAAATTATTCCGGATGGGATCCATAGTCGTCCGGAGATGGTCGACTTCGCGTTTCGCTTAAAAGGAGCAGATGAACTTGTCGTCATCACGGATGCGATGCGAGCAAAAGGACTTTCGGACGGACAATATGAACTTGGCGGTCAACCGGTCATCGTAGCGGACGGGGCTGCGCGACTTCAAGCCGGAAACCTGGCGGGCAGTGTGTTGACGATGGATGCTGCCTTCCGAAACATTCAGGCATATACGGGATGTACGGTGGAAGAAGCGGTCAAAATGACTTCGACGAATGCGGCCAAAGAATTCGGATTGACGACAAAAGGAGACATCAAATCGGGGTTTGATGCAGACCTTGTCGTTTGGGATGACACGACACATGTTCAGATGACTTTTGTCAAAGGTCGAATCGTATATGAACGGGAGGAACAAAGATGAATGTACTAGTCGCAAAGACGGCGAACGATGCGGAACGAATCGCCTATACGCTAATCAAAGAACGGATTTCAGGGAAACATGACTTCGTACTCGGTCTCGCAACCGGTAGCACACCGGTCGGGATGTATCAGATGTTTAAACAGGACGCGCTCGACTGTAGCCACGTGACGAGCGTCAATTTAGATGAATACATCGGATTATCGCCCGAACATCCTCAAAGTTATAACCGCTTCATGAAAGATCGACTCTTCGATGAGGTACCATTCAAACAAAGTCACCTCCCTCAAGGGGACGCGCCGGACCCGGAAGTGGAAGCATCACGTTATGAAGAACTTGTTCGGACACTCGGTGTCGATTTACAGCTTTTAGGGATTGGTGAGAATGGGCATATCGCCTTCAATGAACCGGGTACAGCGCTCGATGCGAAGACACATGTGACCGAACTCACGGAGTCTACTCGGGAAGCCAATCGTCGATTCTTTGATCGGTTAGAAGATGTACCGACACACGCCATCACGATGGGGCTCGATACGATCATGAACGCACGTGAAATCGTCCTAGTCGCGACAGGGGAGCGGAAAGCGGAAGCGGTGCAGCACATGATTGAGAGCGTACCGACGGTCGACTGGCCGGCCACGATCCTTCAGGCCCATCCTGGTGTGACAGTCGTACTCGACGAGGCGGCGGCATCACACTGTGCGGAATCCTTACAAGCCCGTGGACAAGAAGCGGCAACACGATTTTTTACCATTCGGGATTAACGGACCTGCGGAGTCATCTCCGCGGGTTTTTCTATGTTCAACTATGGGAAAATGTAAAGAAATGAATTTGTCATCAAAACGTTTTCGACAAATTTCTCGCTTTCCTCTATAATGAGTGAAGCTCATTATTTTGACTCGAAGGAGACCGATATGAATTCTAGAACACATGCTCGCAGACAGCGCACAGGTCCGTCTGCGTTTTATAAGATATTTAGTGCCCTCGTGCTGATTGCGATTATTGCTGGATCTAGCATTTACGGTACAGCGTTTTACAAAGCCCACAATATGTTGTCAGGCACCCAAGTCACATTAGAGGATGACCCGACGGTTGAGCCGACTCGTTATGATAAAGAAGATACGGAGACGTTCTTGGTTTTAGGGACAGACCTTTCGCCACAGAAGAAAGCGCGTGGCGAGTTTGGACGATCGGACGTTATGATTGTCGTCATTTTAAACAAGAAAGAAAAGCAGACGACGATGCTCAGTATCCCGCGTGACTCGTATGTCAATATTGACTACACGGGATATAACATTCCTTATGGCAAGACGGGACTTGACCAAGATAAGATCACACACGCTTACTACTTTGGTTCGATGGATGAATCGAATCCAAACAACGGGATGCGGATGGCGACGAACACGATCGAAGATTTAGTCGGTGTTGAAATCGACCATGTCGTCTCGCTCAACTTCCAAGGGTTCGTTGATTTCATTGATGCTGTAGGTGGCGTTGAGATTGATGTTCCGTTCTCATCACAACAAAACAGTTACGATGCGTCACGTGAGACAGTTCAAATCGAACAAGGACTTCAACAGCTTTCTGGTGAAGAGGCACTTGCCTACGTTCGAAATCGATACGATGACCCACGTGGGGACATCGGTCGTGGACAACGCCAGATGGAAGTCATCAATGCCGTGCTCGAACAATCACTCGGCACTTCACTCCTAAACAATTACGACAAGGTCTTGAAAGCCGTCGGCGACAACATGCAGACGACACTTGGACCGAATGACTATATGCGTTTAATTGAAGATGTTGGCGCACTTCACAATACGGTGCAATATCAATTGACTGGAGAAGGTGCCCGGGCAGATGACGGACACTTCTACTATTTCTTGAACGAACCGCTTCTTGAAGAAGTACGCTATCGTGTACAACAAGCGGACGCCGGTAATCGTGTCGAGCCGATGTCCGATACAGAACTCGAGTCGTATACGTTAGACCCGAGCGGGGTAACGTACGAAGCTCAATAAAAAAAGTTTGCCCTCGGGCAAACTTTTTTTATATGCGGTCCATGGCGACGGTCAAGGAGTATGAATCTCCGCGAAAGAGTGAACGACTATACTCGAACATGTCACCGTTCTCGAGATAAGTTCGCTGGTCAATCAGCAATACCGGTGCGTTCGGAGAAATGGTGAGGAGCTTGGCTTCTTCTGGACCGGCGCTCCGGGCTTCGAGTGTTTGTGTTGCATTTTTCAGGCGTAAGCCATGCTGTTCGGCATAAGCATAAATCGATCCCGTCGCGTCATCTTGCGTCAGGTCAGGCAATAAATGAACGGGAATATAGGCGGTTTCGAGCGCAAGTGGGTGATCATCGGCGAGTCGTAGCCGTTTCATTTCATAAACCGGTGTTTGATTTGGGATGCTCAGTTGCTGCGCGATGCGATCCGTTGCCGGAATGACCTCGTATGACAAGAGACGGCTGAGCGGTCGCATACCTCGATGTTTGATTTCCTCGGAAAAACTCGTCAGTCCCGATAACGTCATCGCAATCTTCTGACTCGCGACGAATGTGCCTCGTCCTTTTTGACGGCTCAAGTAACCGGCATTGACGAGGTTCATAATGGCTTGACGAATCGTCATCCGACTGACGTGAAATTGCTCGGAAAACTCACGCTCTGACGGCAAGGTGTCTCCTGGTTTTAACAATCCGTCATCAATTTGTTGCTTTAAGTACGCTTCAATTTGATAATAAATAGGTAACGGAGATTGTTTATCGATTTCTAACATATCATTTCGCTCCTGACTGAGAAGATGTATGTTTCATTATAGACGAAATTAAACTAGTTGTCTGAACAGATTATAGAGAGAGGGTGGAGGACAAGATGGAACCATATACAGCAAATACAGTCGTGACCTCGATAAAGGAAGACGGCAACGGTCATTGGCACACACTCGAGAACAGTCCGTTTTATGCGGAAGGTGGGGGACAACCGGCTGACCGTGGATGGATTGAGACTCTTCCTGTACTAGATGTACAAATCAAAGATGGGGAAGTGTGGCATCTCTTGTCAGAAGCATTACCAGCGGGCACGACGATAGAGGTTCGAATCGATGAGGACGTCAGACGGGATCATTCCATCCAGCATACTGCTCAACATGTGATAACGGCGATTTTGGAAGACCGTCATGGCATTCGGACGCTCAGCTTTGGAATCGGAGAGACCGATTCATCTATTGAGATTGAAACGGCAATGATGGACTGGGCGCACGTTGAGGCACTTGAACAAGAGATGCAACAAGTCATCTTTGAAAACCGTCCGATTCGTGTCTATGAAATCCCAAAAGAAGAAGTAGACCGGGCGCGCTTACGGAAAGAGACGGACCGAACGGGGATGATTCGCATCGTCGAAATCGAAGGTCTAGATTACAATGCATGTGGTGGCACTCATGTGGAGACAACGGGACAACTCGGTACCATCCATGTGACGGCGATGAAGAAAGTGAGGGGGAATCTCCGCTTGACGTATGTGGCGGGAAGTCGAGCGATCAAGGTGACTCAACAAGCGCGAGCAGCGTTGCGGACGATTCACCATACATTCTCGACAACGAATGAATCCGTGGCAGCCCGTGTAATCGAAGAACATACGATTCGTTTGGAACGTGAAAAAGAAATCAAAACGCTCGAAGAACGGATTGCCAAAGCGAAAGTGGAGGCAGTGTTGAAAGAAGATAACTATGTGGCCTTACATGTCGGGAGAACAGAAGCGGAAACGTTGACGACCGCCATCATCGAACGAATCGCAGCAACAGGACGAATTGCCGTTGGCGCTAACTATGGAACGCAGAAATTGTTCGTCATGCATGACGGGACACAGGATATCGCTGTCGGCACATTCTTGAAAGCGGCGCTCCAAGAGATGAAAATCGGTCGCGGCGGTGGAAGCCATAAGCAGGCCCAAGCGCGTTTCACATCCGTAGCGGAACTAGAAAAGGGAATCGAAGAAATCGTGAAACGATTGCAGGAAGGAGTTTTACCATGTTGATCATTCAATCGGGAAACGAAGCAGCGTTGATTGAACAGGCAAAACAAGTTCGGGAGATCGTATTCGTTCAGGAACAAGGAATCGATGCGAGTTTAGAATACGATGATTTAGACGATATGTGTACACATGTGGTCGGGCTCCTTGACTCCGAACCTGTGACGACAGCGCGTCTTCGTCCAGTCGACTCGACTGTCGGAAAAGTGGAGCGAGTGGCGACGATTCAATCGGCCCGGGGTCATGGATATGGGAAAGACATTATGATTGAAGTTGAACGTGTCGCGAAACGTCAAGGGTTGGTTGAACTACGATTGGGTGCACAACTGACGGCGCTTCCGTTTTATGAAAAGCTCGGGTACGAGGCGTTCGGAGATGAGTTTTTGGATGCCAATATCCCGCACCGCATGATGCGAAAAACATGGTAATCCTTTTTTGAAATATCCCATTTTTCTAAAAAAAGGTTGGCAAGAAGATTTCGTTTTGTTATAACTAATACTAACAACTGACAGATAGAGGTTGCGAATGACATGAGTAAGCTTGGTTGAAACGGACGCACTCCGGACCGAGCCGAAAGGGGAAATTCGCCGAAGTCGACGTTCACGTGCGTGTGAATGAAGGCTGGGGTAGTCGTGAATAACGCCTACACTGCCATGGTCAACTACCATGGAGCGCTATCTACGGAACGATTCTTTAATCGTTTTTCAACTGCGCGTACAAGCGGCAGACCGTAGGGAGAGTGCTTCCTACCGGTCTGCCGCTTTTTCTGTTGGTGGACATCTTGAAAGTGGGGAACTTGATGACAACCGTACTGAAATTTGGTGGCAGCTCCGTTGCCACAATCGAACAAATACAAGCCATTTCGGACTATTTACAGACACGTGTGGCGACCGGTGAAAAATTGGTCGTCGTCGTATCGGCGATGGGCAAAACGACAGATTCGCTCCTGTCGCTCGCCAAACAAATCACGGATCGCCCGATGATTCGCGAACTCGACCGGCTACTCGCCGTTGGAGAAGAACAGACCATCAGTCTACTCAGTATCGCCTTGAACTCGCGAGGCGTACCGGCCATCTCATTAACGGGACAGCAAGCCGGGATCGATACGATGGGCATTCATACGAAGAGCAAAATCAAAGCGATTCGGAAAGAAGTGTTACACGAGAAGTTGCGTCAATACGACGTCCTGATTGTCGCCGGATTCCAAGGCGTGAATGAAGCGGGAGACGTCACGACCCTTGGGCGTGGCGGTTCGGACACGACAGCCGTCGCACTGGCGGCCGTCCTCAGTCAGCGTTGTGAAATTTATACGGACGTCGCGGGTGTATATACGACGGACCCACGAATCCATCCGACGGCGAAACGGCTTGATACGGTCTCCTATGACGAGATGATGGAGATGAGTGCACTCGGTTCAAAAGTGATGGAGATGCGAAGCGTGGAGCTCGCAAAGAAATATGACGTCAATATTTTTGTTGGGAAGACGCTTTCGAGCGAAGGAGGAACATGGATCATGGATACGACGCAAGCGATGGAACAGAAAGCAGTCACGAGTGTGAGTGTCGTCAAGAACGTACTCAGTGTCTCAATCAAACATATTCCGCATACGGCGGCGGGAGTCGCAGACATCTTTGAACGATTGTCAGAGCGACACGTCAACATCGATATGATTTCACAGACGGCATTCGACGGCGAAGTGTTTCTCTCGTTCACATGTCCGCTCGATGAAGAGGCGTTTTTAGAAGAGGCGCTCGCGGAGTTGACAGCGACCTTGCCTCAAATCAAAATCGATCGTCACACGGAACATGCAAAAATTTCTGTCGTCGGAATCGGTATGCGAGACGCGACAGGGGTCGCATCAGAGCTCTTCGCGACATTCCGTGAGATGGGGATTCCATTCTATCAAGTCACGACGTCTGAAATCAGTATTTCCTATACGATTCAAGAACAAGACGTAGAAGCGGCAGTCGCAGCCATTGCGGCCCGGTTTCACTTATAAGGGGGAAGCATAATGTATAACGTAGCAGTCGTCGGTGCGACAGGTGCCGTCGGACAAAAAATGATTGACGTCTTAACAGAATATGAATTTCCAATCAGCGAGTTGAGACTCTATGCTTCAGCCCGCTCGGCAGGAAAGACGGTCGAGGTGAATGGGCAATCGATCGTGATTCGTGAATTGACCGATGCGATTTATGCGGACCCAATCGATATCGCACTCTTCTCTGCAGGTGGGAGCATCAGTGAACAATATGCCCCTCGGTTGAGTGAGCAAGGAGTCATTGTCATCGATAATTCAAGTGCATTCCGAATGCAAGAAGGAATTCCACTCATCGTACCGGAAGTGAACCGAGTCGAACTCAGTCCGGAGAGAACGCTCATCGCGAACCCGAACTGTTCCACGATTCAATCGGTCGTGGCGCTCGCGCCTCTAGCGGAAGTATACGGACTGACACGCGTCGCGTACACATCTTATCAAGCGGTATCGGGATCGGGTCAAAAAGGGATCGATGACCTCGAGCGCGGTGCGCGCGGAGAGGAACCGACGAATTATCCGTATCCGATTTATGATAACGTGTTGCCGCACATCGATGTGTTTCAAGAAAATGGCTACACGAAAGAAGAACAGAAGATGATGGATGAGACACGTAAGATTTTAAATGCGCCAAACCTCGGGGTGACGGCCACTTGTGTCCGGGTGCCGGTGCGAAACAGTCATGCGGTCTCGATCACGGTGTCGCTCGAGCGAGATGCGACGGTCGCAGAACTGAAAGCTGTCCTTGCCGATGCACCAGGGGTCGTGTTAATGGACAATCCATCCGAATTGACATATCCGACACCGCTCGATGCGAACGGGACGGATGAGGTGTATGTCGGACGAATTCGCCGAGACGATTCACAACCCAATACGTTCCATCTTTGGTGCGTTGCAGATAACGTCCGAAAAGGGGCGGCAGCGAATGCCGTTCAAATCGCACAATGTATGATTAGTCAAACAGCGACGAAATAAGGAGGATATGACATGTTCACAGGAGTGGCGACAGCACTAGCTACCCCATTTCAAGAAAATGGGCAGTTGAATCTAGAAGCATGGGCGGCATTAATTGAAGACCAAATCCAAGAAGGTGTGACGGGTCTCGTCATCGGTGGGACGACCGGCGAAGGGATGACAATCACTGATGACGAGTTTGAGACATTGCTCGTTCGAGCGGTGGAGGTCGCAAACGGTCGAGCCGTGATAATCGCGGGGACCGGTTCGAACAATACAGCAGTCAGTATTGAGAAAACGAAACGGGCCGCCGAACTTGGCGCGGAGATGGCGATGGTCGTCACACCGTACTATAACAAGTCGACACAGGCCGGGCTGATTGCTCACTTTACTGCGATTGCGGATGCGTCACCGATTCCGCTCATGCTCTACAATGTTCCGTCACGGACGGGTGTCGCCTTGGCACCGGAAACGGTCGGTGAGCTCGCGGAACATCCGCGCATCACGGCCTTGAAAGAAGCGAGTGGGGATATCTCGGTCATGGCGCAGATGATGGCCCATATTCCGGAAGGGTTCACCGTTTACTGTGGAAATGACGATCAAATCTTGCCGTACATGGCTTGGGGCGCACAAGGTGTCGTCTCCGTTTTATCAAACGTCTATCCGGGAGCGACGGTCGCGTTGGCAGACGCCCTATTGGCGGGTGATTTGCAGACAGCACGTACGTGGCAAATTCGTTTACTCCCAGTCATCGATGAACTTTTCGCAGAAGTGAATCCGATTCCGGTGAAGGCAGCGCTTCAAGCGCGAGGATTTGAAGTCGGTGCGCCACGTCTGCCGCTCGTTCCAATGAGCGCGACGGCTGAGGCGAAATTACTATCGGCGATGGAACAATTCAATGAGGTGAGACAATGAATGTTCTCATCCATGGTTTTGGCGCAATGGGACGCATTGTCGAAGAGGTCGCTCATGCGCAAGGTGTAAACGTAACGGCAATCGTCTCACCGGGAAGTGACGAGCACACGGCGACTCTGAATGAGGTGGACGTACCCGTCGATGTCGTGATTGACTTTTCGAACCCGGCGTTACTCCCTGGCTTACTCGCGTTCGGACGGGAGCGCAATATTCCGCTCGTCATCGCGACGACCGGCTTCACACCGGATGAACTGGCCGAGATTGAAACGGCTTCGCAAGACATCCCAATCTTCCAGTCTTACAACACCTCATACGGGATCGCGCTCTTGAAGCAGTTGCTCGACCAACTCGTCCCACTCACTCTCGGGTATGATATTGAAGTGATTGAGGCACACCATCGAAAGAAAGTGGACGCACCAAGCGGCACGGCAGAATTATTGGCACGTGCCATCGAAGCGAAGCGTGACGTGACACCGATTTACGAACGAACGTCGCGTCGGGAAGCGCGTGCTATCGAAGAGTTGGGGATGCATTCCATTCGGGGTGGCACGATTTTCGGTGAGCATACCGTGCTCTTCGCCGGAGATGATGAAATGATTGAACTGAAACATACCGCGTTATCGAAACGCGTCTTTGCAAACGGGGCCCTTGCCGCTGCGGCAACGATCATCGATCGCCCGGCAGGACTTTATAATCTATCGAACTTATACGAGGAGGCTACTCATGTTACTCACAAACGCTTATGAAATCGCACAATATATTAAAGATGCTAAGAAGGAAACACCAGTTAAGCTTTACGTCAACGGTCAATTGGCGGGTCTTGAAATCGAGGAAGCGAAAGCATTCGGAACGGATGAGTCGAAACTGTTTTTGACGACGGCAGAACGCGCTGCGGCATTCTTAGAAGCTAATGCATCGGTCATCACAGATTCTCATCTTGAATATGATCGTCGCAACAGTGCTGTACCGATGCTCGATACGACACAACTCAATGCCCGAATCGAACCAGGCTCGTTCATCCGAGACCACGTTCAAATCGGCAACAACGCGGTCGTCATGATGGGAGCTGTCGTCAACATCGGAGCTGTCATCGGAGATGGTTCGATGGTCGATATGAACGCTGTCATCGGAGCACGCGGAACGCTCGGGAAGAACGTTCACCTTGGCGCAGGTGCCGTGGTCGCAGGGGTTCTTGAGCCACCTTCAAAAGATCCGGTCATCATCGAGGATGGTGTCATGATTGGGGCGAACGCAGTCATCTTAGAGGGCGTTCGCGTCGGTGAAAACGCAGTTGTCGCGGCAGGAAGTGTCGTCACACAAAACGTCCCTCCAGGTGTTGTCGTTGCGGGAACACCTGCACGAATCATCAAACAGAAAGATGAAAAAACTTCTGAAAAAACGCAACTTGTTGATGACTTACGCTCTCTCTAACGTATAATAGACAGAAAATATAAAAAATGAGGAATGGGAGAGTTGCATTATGGAACAGTATGGACAATGGATGTGGAAAGACGGGGCTTGGATTGAGCCGACTGACGCAAACACGAGTATCATGACACACGCGATTCATTACGGAAGCGGGTTCTTTGAAGGGATTCGCGCGTATCACACGGAGGAAGGTCCTGCTATCTTCCGATTACGTGAACACTTGGAGCGACTTGTTCGCTCGTGTGCATACTACCACGTCACGCTACCGTATACGGTAGATGAACTCGAACAAGCCACGATGGAATTGATTGAGCGAAACGGATTTGAAGCATGCTACATCCGTCCGTTCGTCTTCCTTGGAACACCATGGCAGGCACTTATGCCGACTGCTGAGACGAAGGTACATGTTGCCATCTCGTGTTGGCCGCTCGGTGAATATTTCAACAAGACGGTCGGGATTCGAGCGAAAGTGGCCTCGTATCGCCGTGTGTCTTCTACAATGATGCCAATGCAAGCGAAAGCGGCCTCGAACTATATGAACTCACAGCTATTAAAAGGAGAGGCGCTCCGTGACGGATTCGACGAAGCGATTGCCCTTGATATGAACGGAAACGTCAGTGAGGCGAGTGTCGCGAACATCTTCCTCGTGAAAGGAAAAACGATTACGACACCGTCCCTTGACTGTTCTGTACTCGATGGCATCACACGTCAAACGGTGATGCAATTGGCTCGCGAGGCCGGTTATGAAATCGTCGAGCGCCATATCGGACGCGATGAGCTCTATGTGGCTGATGAAATCTTCTTAACGGGAACGGCAGCCGAGGTGACGAGCGTCATCGAGGTCGACCATATCTCGATTGGTGGAGGTGTCCAGACGGTTGCGACAGAAATGTTGACACGCTATCGTGAAGCCGTAACAGGACAGCTTCCGGAACACCGCGATTGGATCACGTTCGTGAAATCAGCAGTAACAGAGTAAAGGAGTTTTGCACGATGGGAGTCACAATTGACTTGAATGCGATTCGCGAAAACAAACGCCGGATTGAAGCGCTCGGGCGCCCCGTGTTTGCGGTCGTGAAAAACAATGCCTATAACCTAGGAATGGAGCCAGTTGTGACGACTTTGTATGATGAAGGAGTCCGTCACTTCATGGTGACCACGTTAGAAGAAGCGATTGAAGTGCGAGCGCATGCAGAGTCGGCTCGCGTCCTCGTCATGAATCCGATATACACATGGGAACACGTGCATACCCATGAATTTGACGTCGCAATCGGCTCGTATGAATGGCTCGTTTCACAGCGTGAGCATCTCGATGGCGTTCGCCTTCATTTGAAATTAGACGTCGGCATGAACCGATTCGGTGCCAAAACGTTTGAAGAAGCGCTACAGATCGTTGCCTTCTGCCGAAATGAAGGATTGAACCTTGTCGGACTATGTACACATTTTCCGCTCGCGGATGCGGACAATGCCGAAGTCGAGCATAGCGTCCAAGTCGAACGCTTTGCCGACTGGTCGACACGTTTGATGGAACGTCATACGTTTGAATTGATTCATGCCGCGAACAGTGCGGCCACGCTTCAAGACGACTCGCGTTTGCACCATTGCACACATGTGCGTGTCGGTATTTTCTTATACGGTTATTCGTCGGTTGAGCCGGTTGAGTGGCTCGTACCTGCGTTTTATTGGGAGACAGAAGTGGTTGCCGTCCACGACATCGAAGCGGGGGCTCATGTCGGGTATGGAACGGGATATACCGCGGAATCGAAAGAACGGATTGCTGTCTTACCTGTCGGATATGGGGATGGATTGATGCGGGCGAGACGTCACTTGCCTGTTCACATCGAGGGGAAAGCATACCCGTTCATCAGTAACATCTTTATGAGCCATAGCTTCATCAAAGTCGACGAAGACGTACAAATCGGCGACCGCGTCACATTATATGGAATCGAGACGAAAATCGATGACGTGACACGTGTTGGCTATGCCAACAACTCAGAACAGCTCTGTGCCCGTTCGTGGCGTGTCCCACATCGCTTTGAAGGAGGAATTGTATGTACACCACCAATCAATCAGAATGTTTGATCGAAGGCGTGTCCGTCCGTGAACTTCAAGCGACGTACGGGACACCTTTATACATCATGAGTGAGCCAGAACTAGAGCGTCGCCTTGGAATTGTCCAGAATGCGTTTCTAGATAAGTATCCGAACACGTATGCGTTATACGCGTCAAAAGCGTTATCGATTGCGGCCGTTTATGAAAAAGTGATGGCCGCAGGGTTAAGTGTCGATGTCGTCTCAAGGGGTGAGATGTACGTGGCACTGCATGCCGGGGTACCGGCGGAGCGCATTCACGTTCACGGCTCAAACAAGACGATTCTTGACATCACGTATGCTCTCGAGCAGGGGATTACACACTTTACCATCGACAATATGCGGGAGATCAGTCTCTTGTCAGGACTTGCGGCTGAATACAATCGCGAAGTCGATGTGCTTCTCCGCATTGTGCCTCAAGTTGTCGGGGGTGCCCATGCGGCGATTCAAACGGGTGGGGTTGATACAAAATTCGGTTTCCCGACGCATGACGACACGTATTTAGACGCGATTCGTGCGACGTTAGAAGCTGAGCACTTACAGTTGAAGGGGATCCATTGTCACGTCGGTTCTCAAATTCAAGATCCGACCCTCTTCATCAACACGGTGAAGACGATGGTGCGCTTTATGGGTACGATTCGTCAGGAAACCGGCTATACGACGGACGTCTTGAACATCGGCGGGGGATTCGGCGTCGCTTATTTGGATGAAGACGAATATCTCGATTTTGCTCAGACGATGGAGCAAGTGATGGAGACGTTGGTCGAGGAGGTCGAGGCACGTGAATTGCCACTTCCGAAAATCGGGATTGAGCCGGGACGTTGGCTCGTCGCCAATGCGGGTGCCACGCTTTATGAGGTGGGGACCGTCAAAGAAGTGAGTGGCGTTCGTACATTCGTGTCTGTCGATGGCGGGATGACGGACAATATCCGTCCGGCATTGTATGATGCGGAGTATGAGGTCGTGGCAGCGACTCGGATGAATGAAGAGAAAACGCTTGAGGCAAAAATAGTCGGAGCGTGCTGTGAGTCGGGAGACATCATCTCGAACCGCTCATTGATTCCCCCTGTCACACCAGGTGATTTATTACTTGTCAAAGCAACGGGAGCGTACAATTTCTCCATGGCGAGCAACTATAACCAGATGCTTCGTCCAGCTGTTGTCTTCGTGAAAGACGGGGCACATCGACTTGTCGTTCGTCGCCAAACGTTTGAAGACTTGGTGGCATGTGAGGTCATTGGACAATCAACGTAAGACTGCAGAGCAATCTGTAGTCTTTTTTTGATTTTGAAATGAGAACGTTTTTCAATTATGATAGAGAAGAGAAAAAAAGGGGAAGTGACGGTCATGACAAAGACAGCAGCACAAAAGTTAATTGAAGAAAGACGTACGGTCCGTATGTTCAAGGAAGAACCAATCGATACGAAAGTGCTTTATGAAGTGTTGCAATCGGCACATCATGCACCATTTCACAATAAAGTCGAGCCATGGAACGTGTATGTGTTCAATGGAGACGGGAAACAAGTGTTACTCGATGCGCTCGAACCAGCCTTCTCGGAGGCGTCAGAGGGGCAACGCGAAAAAGTGACGGGACGAATTTTAAATGCGGCGGCCTGTATGTATGTGACGGCAAAACATTTTGAGACGGACAAAGGGAATCGTGACGCGTTGCTCGCGACGGCGACATTCATTCAAAATGTTCAACTGCTTTTAAGTGAACGTGAGATCGGAATGGTCTGGCGGACGGGTGGACTGTTTGATGATGCACGGTTGAAGGAAATGATTGGGGCGGAAGGGGAGACGTTTATCGGTCTCCTGCAAATCGGGAAATATGACACAGAAGATATCCCTACGCCGAAAGCGCGACAACCGATTGATTCGCATCTCATCATGTTTGAATAATAAAAAGCGAGCGATGGGGAATCCCTTCGCTCGCTTGATCTATATATCGGTCAGTTATCGCTTTAATTTTGTTGCGAGCCAATCTTGAATCACAGTCGTTGGAATCATCCAGTCGTTCCTCCATTTTTAGAATCTTCTTCTCTACTATTATCCAAATGCATACGTTCCCAAACCTCTCGATGTGCGCCATGAAGGGCATCATCGAATGAATCATCGATATGAAGGCCATAACTTGGATTGATGGACGAGGCATACAGGTCTAGCATGAGTTGATCATGGTTCGGATACATAGAGTGGGCTCCTTTCAATACATCAGCTTGGCTACAACTTCAGTATACAAAGGAACTATGTAGAAAATTCGAGAGAAACGTTAACATTTTATGAATCTTGTAAACGCTTTCACAATTGTTGGATTTCGCGAACTGGAACGCACGACTGCTTATATTGTTCGGCACGCTTGGCATATTTCTTTACCGTTCTCTCCATGATAAAACGATCTTCATCGTTTAATGGACGAACGACTTTTGCTGGGACGCCCATGACCATCACCCCTTCAGGAATTTGCATGTTTGGTGTGACGAGCGCACCGGCAGCGACAAAGGACCCTTTTCCAATCTTCGCCCCATCGAGTACGGTAGCGTGCATGCCAATCAAGCAATCTTCTTCAATCTCACAGCCGTGAATCATCGCCATGTGGCCAATCGAGACGCGATCATGAATGATTGTCGGTGAGCCTTCATATTGATGAATCATCGAACCATCCTGAATGTTGACGTATGAACCGATTTGAATGGGTCCTTCGTCTCCACGGATGACGGTATTGAACCATACTCCCGAGTGAGCACCGATGGTCACGTCTCCAATCACGTGTGCCCCTGGTGCAAGATAAGTCGTCGGATCGACTTTTGGTGTCAACTCTCCTAATTTGTATTGCATCGTTGTAACCCCTTTCAGAAAGATATGTTATCATTGTCGCACAACTTGAAAAAGAAATTGCAACGAAAAGAATATTCTTGGTAAGATAGTTAAAATACATTGAATAAGGAGATCAAGAGATGGAGAAACAACATTTGATTGACATCGCCGCAAAGAAAAAGAAAGCGGCCGTCGTCTTTAAAGACGTCGCAGTGATTGACGTGTACAGTCGTGAGACGATTCGTACAGACGTCGCCATCGACGCAGGATATATCGTGGCTATTGGGGAAGGGTACGATGGAGAGGTCGAGTATCACGATCCGACGTGGACGCTTGCGCCGTCCTTTATCGATTCGCACGTCCATATCGAGTCATCGATGGTCCCCCCGCATGAATTTGCGAAAGCAGTCTTACCACTTGGTGTCACAACGGTGATTGCTGACCCTCATGAGATTGCGAATGTGAACGGAGCACTCGGGATTGAGTACATGTTAGCAGATGCGAAAGGACTTCCACTCGACGTTCGGATGATGCTTCCGAGTTGTGTACCAGCGACACCATTTGAACATGCGGGCGCAAAACTGTATGCAGAAGATTTGGTACCGTTTTTAGGAGATCCAGCGGTGCATGGCCTGGGCGAAGTCATGGACTATCCATCAGTTGAAGCCGGAAGTGAAGACATGCTTCAAAAGATCGCGCAGACGGAACAAGCGGGTAAAGTCGTGGATGGACATGCTTCAGGTCTCAACCCCGATCAATTGAATGTATATCGCTCAGCAGGAATCATGACGGATCATGAATGTACGACTGCGGAAGAGGCGATTGAACGAGTGCGACGTGGATTCTACGTTCAAATTCGGGAAGGGTCCGTTGCTCGAAACGTGGAGAAGGTGAGCCTAGCCGTTACGGAAAGCAATGCCCACCGCTTCCTTTTCTGTACGGATGATAAGCATTTGGATGACTTGGTCGCGGAAGGTGGAATCGACTACAACATCCGTACCGCCATCAAGCAAGGGGTTAAGCCGGAAACGGCCTATGCCATCGCAAGTCTACATGCCGCAGAGACCTATGGATTAAAAGAGGTCGGGGCGATCGCACCTGGTAAGAAGGCGAACTTCGTTATCTTGTCAGACGTCGAATCGGTAAAAATCGAACAAGTCTATGTGAATGGTACGCTCGTCGCGGAGAAGGGGAATGCGACGTTTGAATCGGAAGGAATTGAAGTGCCAAAACCGATGAAAGGTGAGCTCGCTTTACCCGAATTGACCGCCGAGTCGTTCCGACTTGCCGCAAGTGAAGAAGAAATCGATGTCATTCAAGTGCTTCCGAACAGCTTGTTGACGAAACGACAGCGTCTCACGTTCCAACCAGACGCATCAGGCGCAGATTTATCGCAGGATATCGCGACGCTTGCCGTCATCGAACGCCATCACGGGACAGGCCATATGGCTCTTGCCCCGGTAACGGGATTCGGCTTGAAACGAGGTGCCCTAGCAGCCACGGTTGCCCATGACAGCCATAACTTGGTCGTCGCCGGGGTCAGCCCGGAAGACATGTTGCTCGCGGCGAGAACGCTTGAAAAAGTAGGGGGAGGGGTCGTCGCCGTATCGGAAGGAGAAGTGCTTGCCGTCCTTCCGCTCGAGATTGGTGGACTGATGACGAAGCGACCATATCGTGAAGTGGCAGAGATTCTGGAACAGCTCAATGATGCGCTAGATGTCGTGGGAGCCCATCGTCATTTCAATCCGTATTTGACGATGTCCTTCCTCGCCTTACCGGTCATTCCTGACTTGAAATTGACCGATATGGGATTGTTCGACGTGACCACGTTCTCATTCATCAACGCTTGACTCGGTCTAACGTATGATTTTTGTTAAGAACCGCCGATAACGATTGAATGCGTGACGGGAAGTTGGTATAGTTACGTCAAGTTTCATCGGGTCAACATTGAAAGGGGGGATATTACAGATGGAACAAGTTGCTTACAATCGGTCGTATGATGAACATGAGGAATTGATCAATTCTGTATATCGTGCTTTCAAGGACCGATGCGAAGAACTACCAGAAGAAACACAGACAAAACGTCGTTTACGACGACTCATTTTCTCTACGATTAAAGAACAGACGAAGTCTCACGCTGACCGATTCGTGTTGTATCACTTCTTCAACGACTTCTTTAAAGCGGTGGAAACGAATGACCAAGAAGCACTCGCTGTCTTGAAGCGAATCATTCGTGATGAAAAAAACTATTGATATGTGACACCAACCTGTGATAATTTAGACGTAACTTTAAATGAATATTCGTGCTATCGATGAGGTAGAGGTGCGATGCTGATGAGTAAGTAGTCGGAGGATGACAACGATGAGGACTACAAAAAGGCAGGATCGCCGAAGTGCAACACCATGTCCGTGGGGTTGTGCTGGGCTGACGGGAAATACCCGTCGGACTGCCATACATATTTACGTATGGAGCGCTCCAAGTCGGCTAAGAAAGACGGAACATCCAGCGAGGGTGTCGGCTTTGTTGCCGATGCCCTCGCTTTGCGTTTTTTTAAGCATAGGGGGGCCTCATCCTAATAAAAAAGGAGGAATTCAGCATGGTAGATTATTCAACATCGGTACTCTCACTCGTACCGGCATTACTTGCAATTATTATGGCAATCACAACACGAAAGGTCATCCCATCACTCGGTGTCGGGATTATCGCAGGAGTCCTTCTCTTGCATAACTTCAATCCAATTGATTCGATTCAATACTTGTGGTCGAACATCATCGCTTTATTCTGGGCGGATGGAGCCATCAACGAATGGAACGTCTTGTTGATTGCGTTCTTGCTCCTTCTCGGGATTTTATCGTCAATCATTCAAACATCAGGTGGCGCACGCGCATTTGGTGAATGGGCTGCGGCGAACGTCAAGACAGCACGCGGTGCACGTCTCGTCTCATTCGGACTTGGTATTTTGATTTTTATCGATGACTACTTCAATAGCTTGGCGGTCGGAAACATCAGTCGTCCACTCACAGACCGTAAAAACATCTCACGTGCAAAGTTGGCTTACACGATTGACTCAACGGCAGCACCTGTCTGTGTCATCAGCCCGCTTTCAAGTTGGGGTGCATATATCATCGCCATCATCGCAGGTATTTTGGCAAAATACTCGATTGACAGCTATTCGTCATTCTCTGCATTCATTCAAATCATCCCAATGAACTTCTATGCCGTCTTCGCACTACTCTTGACAGCATATGTGGCATTCACTGGACTTGCCATCGGACCGATGCGCACGCACGAACTTCGTGCCCTCCAAGGGGAGTTGTATGATTCGGCAAAAGGAAAACCGATGGGAATGAGCGAAGATTTACACGAGCACGAAGGTGGAAAAGTACGTGATTTGATCGTACCAATTATCACGCTTATCATTGCGACAGTGTCAGCGATGCTTTACACGGGTGGTCAAGCGCTCGCGGCTGACGGTCAAGACTTCTCGTTGATTGGAGCCTTCGAATCGACAGACGTGACACGCTCACTCGTTGCGGGTGTTGTCATCAGTTTGATTGTCGCATTCTTGCTTCTCATTGGTCGTAAAATCCCAACGCGTGACTATGGAAAAGCGGCATGGGAAGGCGTTCGTGCCATGTGGCCGGCTGTCTTGATTCTCTTGTTTGCTTGGACAATCATTGCGGTCATCAGCGACATGAAGACTGGTGAATACTTGGCGAGCTTCGTGACAGATACAATCGCTGCATCTTACTTGCCACTCCTTCTCTTCTTGATTGCCGGAATCATGGCATTCTCGACAGGAACTAGTTGGGGAACATTTGGTTTGATGCTTCCGATCGGTGCCGACTTGATCATGGCTGTTGAACCGGAACTTCTTCTCGCGTCACTTGCGGCTGTATTGGCCGGCGCGGTGTTTGGTGACCACTGTTCACCAATTTCAGATACAACGATTCTCAGCTCAACAGGAGCGGGCTCGCACCACATCGACCACGTGGTAACACAATTGCCGTATGCTATTCTTGCAGCGGTCGTGTCAGCGATCGGTTACTTGGTGCTCGGGATTACAGCATCGATTTGGATCGGATTCTTCGCTGCATTGATTTCGTTTATCGTATTGGTAGGAGTCGCAGAAGTGATTTCAAAACGTGGGAAAGTACCTGCAGAACTTCGCGCAAAACGTGAGGCGTGATATATGAAAATGACTTCCATCAAATCGATGGAAGTCATTTTTTATGTGCGGTCGTCACTGCATAAGTGAGACGGTCGAGTAGTTTACCGAGAATGAACCAAAAGAGAACTATGATGTACAGTGATAGGCTGTGGTAATGAAGATGAATGACGTACAAAGAAAACCAAGGTGTCTCGAGCAACCAAAATGGAGGCGAAGTAGATGTGCTTGTCATCCAATCCAGATACATTCATGATGCAGATCGTGACAGCTAATAAGGTGAACCGCAGTGTCAAACTCTTTATAGAGAGACTTTCACGACAGAAAAACCTCCCTGGTCCATGTAGGAATCAAGGAGGTTACAATCATTATTTCACGTCAAGCCACTTGAAACTTGCATCGGCACCGAACGGGTGACGGTACATGTTCTCGATGTTTGAACGCTCTAAGTATGCCTCACCTTTTTGATAAATCGGAGCGATGGCAAAGTCTTCTTCGAGAAGGATGCGTTCTGCTTCTTGCATTGCTTCCCAACGTTTCATCTGATCGGCTTCTTTCTTCGCAGATTGAATCAACTGATCATATTCGTCATTCGAGTACTCCATACGGTTAAACGGTCCGTCTGTGACCCACATGTCGAGGTATGTCATCGGATCCTGATAGTCAGGGCCCCAACCAGCTGCAGAAACGTCATATTCGCCTTTCCCTTCAAGATCAAGGAAGTTTTTGAACGGTTGCTGTTTGATGTTAAGTGTCAAACCAGGCAAGTTCTTCTCAAGTTCGCCTTTGATGAACTCGTTCACTTTCTTGAACGCTTCTTCGTCACGTGAGAGGAACTCGAGTTCGATTGTTTCAACACCTAATTCTTCTAATCCTTTTTCCCACGCGGCTTTTGCTTCATCTACGTTGTAGTTGAGGAGGTCTGGATACTTCTCACGGAAGTCAGCTCCGTCTTCTGTGAACGTGAAGTCTTTCGCTACGATATAGTTCGCCGGTTGCGATCCATCTGTTAAGATGACATCTGTTACACTCTGTTTGTCGAATCCTTTCGCAAGTGCTTCACGGATGTTGACGTTTTGGAGCGCTTCGTTCTTTTGGTTGAAACGAAGGAAGTTGATTCGAGCATCGGCACGCGTTTTGAACTCGTCGCTGTCTTCGAATTGCGGAACGAATTCAGAAGAGAGGAGCGTGTAGTCCGCTTCACCAGACTCGAACAAGTTGACCCCAGTCGATACGTCTTTTACGACTTTGACGTTGATCGTGTCCATCTTGACGTTTTCAGCATCCCAATATTCAGGGTTCTTCTTGTAAACCCATCCTGCATTGTCTTGCCACTCGCTCAAGACGTAAGGTCCGTTATAGAGTGTCTTGTCGACAGATGTTGCGAACTCTTCGCCTTGCTCTTCGACGTACTCTTGTTTTTGCGGCATATAAGTTGGGAATCCAGTCAAACCTAAGAAATAAGGAGCTGGTGCTTCCAATTGTACTTCAAGCGTTTTTTCGTCAATCGCTTTTGCGCCGAGGTCGTCGAGCGACATTTCACCCGCAAGGATTTTGTTCGCGTTTTTCAAGTCTTGAAGAATATAGGCATACTCCGCACCTGTTTCAGGATTGAGGGCACGTTTCCAAGAGTAAACGAAGTCTTCAGCTGTAATTGGAGAACCGTCCGACCAGTTTGCGTCACGTAACTTGAACGTGTATGTAAGTCCATCCTCAGATACTTCGACATCTTCGGCAATCCCCGGTGTCGGTTGGTTGTTCTCATCTAGACGATACAATCCTTCGAACACGTTGTTTGTCACGATGATCGATGTCGAGTCTGTTGTCAGTGTCGGATCGAGCTGCGGCAAGTCCGTCGCCGATACCATTGTGATTTCTTTTTTCGCATCGCTCGAAGATGAACCTTCTGAACTTGATGAGTCATCTCCTGTGCTACAAGCAGCCGTCGCCAATAATGCGACCCCCGATAACGCTAACCATTTTTTGTTACGCATCATACAACCTCCCGAAAATTCTGATAATTTAGAATATGTTGTAATTAAACTACATCTGACATGAATATGCAATGGAATTTTTCAAATTATCCGAAAATATAAACTTATTTAGAATGACTATTCATCAATCCTTTCAGGAAGTAGAATAGAAAAATCAACGAATGATTATACAATATTTTTGTATAGTTATTCGTATGGATAGGATAGTAGTGGAGGCGTTAACTTGAAACAACATTCAGCCGGAATCGGCTTTTTCGGTCTTGCGGCAATGGTCGTCGGGACCATGATTGGTGGAGGTGCGTTTAACCTGCCTGGTGCAATGGCACAAGGGGCAGGGGTCGGACCAGTTTTAATTGGATGGGGGATTACGGGTGTCGGCATGATTATGCTCGCCTTTGTGTTTCAGTTTTTAGCAAACACGCGGCCAGAGCTAGAAGGCGGAATTTACGCCTATGCCCGTGAAGGTTTCGGGAAGTTTGTCGGATTCAACAGCGGATGGGGGTACTGGATGTCGGCTTGGATTGGGACGGTAGCCAACATCACATTGATTTTCAGTACATTGGCTTATTTTTTTCCTATATTCTCAGCAGAACACCGACTGTTTCGCTTGTTCGTGAGTGTCGTTCTGATTTGGGGCTTATTTTGGCTTATTTCACGTGGGATGCGTGAAGCGGCACTTCTCAATATCGTGACAACGATTGCGAAACTCGTCCCGATTATCTTGTTCATCGTGTTGATCCTATTCGCGTTTAAAATAGATACGTTCCAAGTCGATTTTTGGGGAGAAACAGGGTTTGTTTGGGCGGATGTGTTTCCACAAGTGAAGTCGACGATGCTCGTCACACTCTGGGCATTTGTCGGTATCGAGGGAGCGGTCGTGTTGTCATCGCGCGCACGACACAAAAAAGATGTCGGTCGTGCCACGGTCATTGGCCTGATTGGGACGTTATTGATTTACATGATGATTTCCATCTTCTCGTTTGGTGTCATGACACAGGAGCAACTCGCTGCGTTGCCTGAACCGTCGATGGCATATGTGTTAGAAGCGGTCGTCGGCCCGTTCGGCGCAACATTGATTAACATCGGACTGCTCGTATCATTAACAGGCGCATTGCTCGGCTGGACGATTTTAGCGACGGAAATTTCGTACGTGGCGAGCCGGGATGGGGTGTTTCCGAAAGTATTTCACCGTTTGAATGCGAACGAGACACCAGTGAACGCGCTATTCATCACCCAAGCGTTCACTCAAGTGGTCACGGCCATCGCCTTGTTTTCAGAACAGACGTATCTCGTGCTTTCAAGCATCGCTGGAATCGCAGCACTCGTTCCTTATCTATTCTCGGCACTCTATGGATGGATGGAGGCGAAGCGGGCGACGTCGCTACGGATGATGGTCGTTTCCGGGATTGCCTCGCTATACGCCGCCTGGTTACTCTATGCTTCAGGATTCGAGTATGTCTTGATTGCGATGATTCTATACGCACCTGGCATCTTCGTCTTTCTTTTGGCAGAACGGGAACAAGGGCGACCGTTCTTGACCCGTACCCAATCGATGATTGCCTTGATTATTCTATTGTGTGCGACCTATGGCATTTATGGACTTTGGACAGCCACGATTGCCCTATAAGAAAACTCACCGGCGTCTCAAGCGTCCGGTGAGTTTTTTGATGATCGGAGTAATTGTTCGATTACACTTGGTGAAGCAGGTCTCGCATATAAATAGCCCTGGAAAGAATCGCAATCTGTCGACTTTAAGTGTGCCAACATCTCTTCATCTTCGACTCCCTCTGCGACGACGTGGAGATTTAAGCTCTTCCCAAGATGGACGATGACATCGAGGAGATGAGATTTGGACGCCATCCAATCATCGAGAAAGACTTTATCGATTTTGAGTTCATCGACCGGGAAGGACTTCAAATACTGCAAGGACGAGAAGCCTGTTCCGAAATCGTCAATCGACAGTCGATAGTTCAAGCGCTTGATTTGTTCCATGCGTTCGATGATTTCATCAGTTTGTTGCATGACGAGACTTTCCGTGATCTCCAAGATGATGTCTGCCGGGTCGAGCTGGAGTTGTTGCTTGATGTTTCGTAACGTATTCAAAAAACTGTCGCTTCGGAATTGATTAGGCGAAATGTTGATTGCCATCGAGAGCGGTTGATCGAACTCGGCTTTCCAGGCTTTCAGTTGTTTCGTTGCCTCTAAGATGACCCAGTTGTTGATGGGAACGATGAGTGCCATCTCTTCCGCGAGCGGAATGAACTCTGAAGGCGGGATTTGTCCCAGTTCGTCGTGATGCCAACGAAGGAGTGCCTCAAAACCGATGAGCCGGTCTGTGGCGAGTTCATACTTTGGTTGATACTCAAGATAAAAATGCTTTTCTTCAAGGGCTCGGTACATCGCCTTCTCAATATTGATTTGTCTCGAGAAAGCGGCATCCATATCTTTTGTCACAAATTGAATCGTACCGACGCCGATCTGTTTCCCTTTGAAGAGGGCACTTTCAGCACGTGTATACAGTTCCTCGAGTGAACTTGTCGAAGACGGATAAAATACGCATCCGATCGAAATCGATACCATGATGGAGTGATGGTAAATCCGGAACGGACGTTGCAGTTCGTGTTGCAGATGTCGGAGTACTTGGAACACTTCTTCTTTCGATTCCTCGAAGAACATGACACCGAACAGTCCGCCCGTAGGATGGAATAAAAGAGCGGATTCCGGAATGAGATGCAGTGCGCGCTCTTTGATTTGGATGAGAAGTTCGTTCCCAACGCGAGACCCGAATGACTCATTGATAATTTTGAAGCGGTCGATATCAAACAAGGCAATATGAAGGAGACCTTCTCGCTCATCGATTTGTCGAAGGATTGAGTCGTAGCGACGTAAAAACCCTTTTTTATTATAAAGTCCGGTCAACTCATTTTGATAAGCGAGGAACTGGACTTCTTTTTCAAGACGCTTCTTTTCCGAGACATCAAATCCGAATGCGGTATATTGAATCACTTCATTCTTCTCACTAACAATCGGTACGACAGTCAAGTTAAGCCAACACGGCTCTGACTCATGTTGCTTACAGGAGATCGGCATCTCACCGTTCCAAATCCGATTAGTCTCAAGTGATTTTAAAACGTTACGCGAAATCCCGTCCTGTTCACTTGAATCATGAATGAGTTCGAACCATTCGCGTCCGATTAGCTGTTGCTCCGTCGCATCGAGTAGACGGCATAACGAAGGATTAATGTCTACAATCTCGCCTTTCGCATTTGTCGCCAAGTAATGCGTGGACTGTTTGATCATCTCTTGAAAATGATGAAGTAGATTGAACTGTTCTGTACTGATGAGCGGTCCAAATCCTTTTGGGAGAAACGCTAAAAAATAACCATAAATCCCTTCGAGCGAAAAAGATTGCAGGTAGGCAGTCGCATAGATGACGGAGCCATCCTTATGTTGAAACGGCGTCATCGCCGTTGTCGAGAATGGATATTGAAGGAGGAGCGGCGACCATGTTTCGAGAGCATGATCTAATTGCCGGACGACCGGCAGTGGTTGATGGAGGACTTCGTCACGTTCCCAGCCGAATAAAACTTCGGCATGCGTATTCCATAATAGGACCGTACCATCTTGAGAAATATAACAACACGGAACAGATAAAGCATCGATGAATTCATCTACTGGTAAATCACGCAATGAAGCCACATCATTTCCTCCAATCTGTCATGCTAAATGCATATTCTAATGTCAGTGTACCTGATTTTGCCAATTCAAGGAATGCTTAAGTTCGTCATTGTCAAAAGAAAGAGGGACGTCATATACTGAAAGAGTAAGATAGTTTTGAATAAGGGGGAAACAATATGTCAAAAACACACGATGTGATTGAATTGACAGAGAAGTTCGGGGCACATAACTATCATCCACTACCGATTGTCATTTCGGAGGCGAAAGGGATTTGGGTAACCGATCCTGAGGGGAATCGCTACATGGATATGTTAAGTGCATACTCTGCTGTCAATCAGGGACACTGTCATCCGAAGATCATCCAAGCGCTTAAAGATCAAGCGGATAAGATCACGTTGACGTCGCGCGCCTTTTATAACGATCAACTCGGACGTTTTTACGACAAAGTGGTAACGCTTACAAAGAAACAGATGGTGTTACCGATGAACACGGGTGCAGAAGCGGTCGAGACGGCCGTGAAGACAGCACGTCGTTGGGCATATGACGTGAAGGGCATTCCGGGACAAGCGGAAATCATCGTCTGCTCAGGAAACTTCCATGGACGGACGATGGCTGCTGTGTCGATGTCGACAGAAGCGGAATATCAGCGTGGATTCGGACCATTATTGCCAGGGTTCAAAGTTGTGCCATACGGTGATATCGACGCGTTCGAAGCGGCGATCACAGAGAATACAGCGGCGTTCATCGTTGAACCGATTCAAGGGGAAGCTGGAATCATCATTCCGCCGGCTGGTTATTTGAAGCGGGCATCCGAGCTCTGTAAAGAACATAATGTCCTCTTCGTCGCAGATGAGATCCAGTCTGGACTTGGTCGTTCTGGAAAGTG
This sequence comes from Exiguobacterium sp. 8H, assembly GCF_902506255.1. GTDB lineage: Bacteria > Bacillota > Bacilli > Exiguobacteriales > Exiguobacteriaceae > Exiguobacterium > Exiguobacterium profundum. The sequence goes on from NZ_LR733429.1 coordinate 2,683,412, forward strand.
GTTTGCCATCGAGTGGGAAGACGTCACACCGGATATGTATATTCTCGGAAAAGCACTCGGAGGCGGAGTCTTCCCAATCTCATGTGTTGCAGCTGACCAGGAGATTCTTTCGGTCTTCAACCCAGGCTCGCACGGGTCGACGTTTGGTGGAAACCCGCTTGCTTCGGCTGTCTCCGTCGCGGCTCTTGAAGTGTTAGAAGAAGAAAACCTACCGGAACGTTCGCTAGAACTCGGGACGTACTTCATGGATCGCTTGAAGTCGATCGACAATCCGATGATTCGTGACGTTCGCGGACGTGGACTCTTTATCGGCATTGAGTTGACGGAGTCGGCTCGTCCTTATTGTGAGGCGCTAAAAGAGCGGGGACTTCTCTGTAAAGAAACACATGAAACCGTGATTCGATTGGCACCACCGCTTGTGATCACGAAAGAAGAACTCGACCAAGCATTCGAAGCAATCGAAGCCGTATTGGCCCCCGCAGCTATTTCGTAAGAAGCGTCAGCTTGGTATAATGAAGTCAGTTCAATCGACACCTGCCTAGCAGGTGTCTTTTTCGTGGAGGAGGAGTTGGATGATTTACATATATGTCGGATTGGCAGGGGCGGTCGGTGCTTTGGCACGCTATGGTCTTGGTATGATGATCGATTCGATTGGACCGAGCGCATTCCCGGTTTCGACATTGCTCATCAATCTCATCGGTAGTTTTTTGTTAGGGTGGTTGACTCACATGTTTCTTCGAACGGGTAAACTTTCTCCTCAATTCGTCACGATTGTGGGGACTGGAATGATTGGTTCCTTCACTACATTCTCCACGTTTAGCGTTGAAACGATTCGATTATTAGACGAAAGTCGGATAGGGCTGGCGCTTCTATACGTCTTTTTGAGTATCACGCTTGGACTCGGGAGCTCATGGCTTGGTTATCGTGTCGGCGTGAGACGAAAAGTTGAGGTGAAATAGGGTGACAATCATGTGGATTGCGACAGGTGCCTTTTTTGGTGCGATGTGTCGTTTTGCTATTGGTCAACTGATGAAACGGTGGTCTGATTCCACCTTTCCATTTGCAACATTATTCGTCAATGTGTCGGGTTCGTTTGGCCTTGGGTATTTATATGCCCACACGAGCCATCCGTCGCTCCTTCTCTTTTTAGGGATTGGATTTTTAGGGTCGTTTACGACGTTTTCGACTTTGAAACTTGAATTGATGCGGTTTGCGACAAAAGACTGGATTCGATTCGGACTTTATCTCCTTGCGACATATCTGTTTGGAATACTGGCTGCTTATATCGGCTGGTCAATCTAAAACAACGCCCCTTCCATTTCGAAGGGGCGTTGTTTTATTCTGCAAGTTGAAGCTTCTCGGTACATGAAGCACAAGTCGTTTCGTATGACTCGCACTGTTCATCCATATGCTTCCCGCATTCCTGGCACGTTTTGTCCGGTAGTTTTTGATAAAACTCGACAGATGATTCGAGTCGGCTTGCCCATTCATTCATATGAAAATGCCTCCTTCGTAGATGTGTCACGGTATTGGTTGTTGTCATGATTGTATTATAACAGATGTCATTAAGTCAACTATAATATATAACAGATATATTCGGGATTTTTTGCTACACTATACACATCAAAAGACGAGGTGAAAAAAATGAAAGTGCCACAGTGTGAAACGATTGGAATTCAATCAGAGGACGTTCCAACGCTACAAACCGCCTTGGCGCAATTAGATGCGCCTCGAGTCAGTCGTTTGTTTAAAGCGTTCGCTGATCCGACCCGTCTAAAAGTGCTGTATGTGTTGACGCTCGAACATGAACTATGTGTATGCGATGTGGCGGCCGTTATCGGTCACTCTAACGCGACCGCATCTCACCATTTACGGACATTACTTGAACAAGGATTGGTAAAGTATCGTAAAGAAGGGAAAGTCGTTTATTATTCATTGGATGATGAGCACGTGAGACAGCTCGTTGAAATTGCATTGACACACAGTGAAGAACAAAAAGACGTTTAAGTTCAATGACCGTCCCCATTCGAGGGGCGGTCATTTTTTTGTACTTGTCTTCAATTTCAATTCACGATACGATATATTCAAATGAACATTTGAATGTTAGGGGGATATGATGAGAAATCGAGACGTACTACCTGTGTCCGGTATTACCTGTACTAATTGTGCGGCCAAAATTGAGCGGGATGTGGCGAAATGTGAAGAAGTCGCATCTTGCCAAATTGATTTTGCGACGAGTCGTATGGTGATTGAATGGGTGGACCCGTCGAACCGTGACAAGATGCTTCAGTCAATTGAGCAGACGATGGGGCGGATTGAACCGGGAGCGAAGTTTGTAAAACAAGATGACGATCAAACCGAAGGACGAGATTGGACGCTTTGGAGATTTCTCACAGCCGCTCTTATTTTTTCGATGGCGATTTGGACAGATTCGATTTTAGGATATATTGCGGCATATTCACTTGCTGGTTACGACGTCGTATACGGTGCGGTCCGGAACATATGGAACCGGGAATGGTTTGACGAGAAATTTTTAATGACCATCGCGACAATCGGGGCATTCGCCATTTCGGAATACCCGGAAGCGGTGGCGGTCATGCTGTTTTATCAACTTGGGGAATACGTGCAAGGACGGGCGGTACGCGCCTCCCGAAAATCGATTCAGTCCTTGTTGAATATGAAACCGACCAGAGCGCGTGTACTCGAGGCGGGTCAGGAAATGGAACGATTGCCGGAAGAAGTAACGGTCGGGTCACACCTCGTCATTCGTTCAGGAGAACTAGTCCCGATGGACGGATTCGTCGTGAGTGGGGCGAGCTCTTTAAATACGTCGTCATTGACTGGTGAATCCGTTCCAAGGCAAGTTAGCGCGGGCGAGGAAGTGTTGGCAGGTATGGTCAATATCGAGGGGCGTCTCATCGTTGAAACGACAAAGCTCGCGGCTGAATCAAGCCTTCAAAAAATGATTGCTCTCGTCGAAGAGGCGAATGGAAAGAAAGCAAAAACGGAACAAATGATCACGCGCTTGGCAAAAGTCTATACACCGATTGTGGTAGTCATGGCGACACTTGTCGCATTCGTTCCACCCTTGTTTGTAGGGGACTTGAATGAATGGATTTACCGGGCCTTGATTTTTCTCGTCATCAGTTGCCCTTGTGCACTTGTGATTTCAATCCCGTTAGGTTATTTCGGGGGGATCGGTTCTGGATCGAAACAAGGGATTCTTGTAAAAGGTGGCGAGTTCCTTGATACATTGACTGAAGTGGATGCAGTGGTCTTCGATAAAACAGGAACATTGACGACCGGGCGATTTGAAGTGACCGATATCGTGACGACAGACGGCATCACTAGCGATGAACTGTTACGGTTAGCTGCCCGTGTCGAACAAGCATCCAATCATCCTCTTGCGCAAGCAATCGTCCGTCGTGCTGGGGAGGTTCAATCGTTTGATTCGATTCAAGAGGAGCCGGGATATGGTCTCCGTGCACGAGATGGTGACGACGAGGTGTATGTAGGGAGTGCCCGTTACATGGAACGGTTAGGTCAAGTGATTGCAGATTCGTCAATCGGGACGAATGTACATGTGATGAAGAATAATCGTTGGCTTGGACGAATCGAACTGATGGATACGGTAAAGCCGGATGCGATGGCTGCAATCGAACAATTGAAACGAATCGGAATCCAGACGGTCATGCTATCTGGAGATCGTCGAGAAGTCGCTACAAAAATTGGCAAGCAACTCGGATTGGATGAAGTACGAGGGGAGTTGCTGCCGCACGAGAAAGTGGAGGCAATCGAACGGATGGTCGGAACGCGTAAAGTTGCTTTTGTCGGGGATGGTATGAATGATGCGGCGGCTTTGGCCCGGGCAGACGTCGGTCTCGTCATGGGTGGCGTCGGAAGCGATACAGCAGTCACGGCGGCGGACGTGGTATTGATGCATGATGCGCCAACGGATGTCATTCGGGCCATTGAGCTAGGCAAACGAACGAAGCGCGTCGTCTGGCAAAATATTTTCTTTGCCTTTGGAATCAAAGCACTTGTCATGCTTTTAGGATTGTTCGGCATCGCAACGATGTGGGAAGCGGTATTTGCGGACGTGGGAGTGGCGCTTCTTGCCATCGCGAACGCGACGCGGTTACTTCGTATGACATCATGAAAGAAGTGTCTCGGTTTTATACCTGAGACACTTCTTTTTTTATTCGATTCTGTCGTGATGCGTTTTAATGCGCAACAACATAAAGGTGAGGATGACAATAATAGCAAGAAGTAAAAAAGTGATGGTGAAAAGGACTTGTGTCAAGAAAGATACTTGATTCTCTGCCGCAATCAACTCTTTATGAATGTCTTTATATTGCATTTGTTTGAGAGACCGTAAATCTTCTAAAATCGTTTGCCGAAGTTCTGTCATCGTTTCTGCGACAGCCGTCGCTTTCACTAAGTCGCCTTCTTCATAGATGACGAGAACGCGGTCGGCTTCCTTTTCCCAAATGGCATCTCGTTCGAGTAAATCGAGGACAGAGCTCGGTGTGTCCGGGTCATCGATGATGGATTGTTTAAGGTCTTTGGCTTGTCGAGACATGCTATAGTACATCTCTAAAAAGTGTCGGTCTTCATATGCGAGTAATCCACGAATGGCATTTGCCCGTTCGACGTTATAATACATCACGTCTTCAATCGATTCATAGGAGTCGAGTTGTTCGCCTTGAATGGTTTCGAGACGCTCATTTGTTTCTTTCAATTGAAAAATAAAAATAAAAATAATCGAAATAGATAAGATTGATAAACTGATCCATAATAAAATCCACTTTCGTTGTGACATCGTGACCCTCCTTTCTTCTACATCGTACATGATTTTGTAAAAAACGACAGAAAATATTTTTTTGAAAAAGGAAAAAACGGGGAAATGTATAATCATTAAGAGTAGTGTCTCTTGATGAGAGAAGACAATTAGATGCATAAGGAGAGTCAATATGTCAGAGAACTCGACGTTACACAAGCTGTGCCAGGTTTTACGAAACAAGCGAACCAATCTTACCTATGAGATTCCGAGTCTTTGGAATCGCATGCGTTTCCATTCCGAGCCGGTTCGAGATGGGGTGGAACGTGTCAATCCATATGATTTTTTGTTGGAAACGATTGAAAAAACGATTTTCCCGTATGCACATGAAAGTCGCGACTATCGTACTTCCATTGCGCTTGCAGACGGACATTTACAAACCGGGGGGGATTGGATCAAACGGGCATCGGTCTACTCCATGCAAGTTCGTACATCGACCTCATGGGACCATGACGGGTCGGGTTACGTTGAAAGGGAGAATTCAGTGGGAATGAAAGACACAGGCACTTTTGTGAAAACGCTTGCATTGATTCCACATCTTCTCTATATGGGGATCGATACATTATTCCTCTTGCCGATTTCGCAACACAGCCATAAAAACAAGAAGGGTGAATTCGGTTCTCCTTATGCCGTTCAAGACTTTTTCGCAATTGATGAAGAGTTAAAGGAAACGTTAACTGGTGACGAGATGACGGTCGAAGAAGAATTTGCCGCATTCGTGGAGGCCTGTCACATGGTAGGGATTCGTGTCGTCATCGATGTCATCCCGCGGACGTGTGCCCGAGATAACCGTCTCATCTTAGAAAACCCGGAATGGTTTTACTGGATTCCCTTGACGGAAGTCGATTACTATCATCCGCCATATGTTCCGGGCATTGGGGAGAACGTCAAACCGGAATTTGCTTTCTTGCCGATGGTGTATAACTCAGAAGACGTATGGCAACACTTGCGACGGTTCTCCATGGCACCGAATTTGATTGATGCGGAGAAATGGGATCGTGTACGTAACACGTTGCTCGAGCATCCAGAAGAAAACGTATTGGCGATGATTGAACGAGAGTTCGGATTGACAACTGCACCTGCTTTCTCGGATTGTATCAATGACCCGCAACCACCATGGTCAGACGTAACCTATTTCCGACTTTTCTTAGACCATCCGCTTGCAGCGGCACCTTATGTGAACGATGCGAACATTGCACCTTATATCCTGTTTGACTCGATCAAATCCAATCAATTCCGAGGAAATGAGATCAATGAACCTGTTTGGGAGATGCTCGCTGATATCATTCCTCACTATCAACGGGAATACGGTATAGATGGAGCGCGTATTGATATGGGTCATGCCCTTCCGGTCGATTTAGCACAACGAATTTTGGAACAACCGCGTGCCATCGATTCGAATTTCAGCTTTATCGCTGAAGAACTCATCGAGTCCGGAGCCTGGGCGGCGAAGGACGCTGGCTATAATATGATTATCGGATATGGTTTTTATAAAGAACCGCGATTCAACACGCATGAAACCCATCAATTCTTATACGATTCACGCTTTTTACCTCTTCCGGTATTTGCAGCAGGTGAAACGGCAGATACGCGACGACTCGCGACACGGGAAGGCGGACGAAAAGCAAGCCGTTTGTTGACGGTGTTGAACGGATTTATGCCTAATGGGGTTCCGATGACGAACTCGGGGCTCGAATTGTATGAGACACAACCGATGAACACTGGACTCGATTGTCGACCGGAAGAGGCGTATCAACTCTTCCCGACGGATCCTTATTTTGGCAAGCTTGCGTTTTTTGATGCGTATCAGTTTCATTGGGATCATCCAGAACGGGATGAAATGATTGAAGTGATGCATCAAGTGGCTGAAATTCGACGTCGATGGTTAGATGTGCTCGTGGATCCGAATCACTTTGAACCGCTCGTTTTAAATGAACCGTTCGCCCCGTTCATTGGATTCGCTTGGTTACGACCGGAAACGAATGATACGTTGCTCGTCGTAGCGAATACGAACATGGTAGATGCGCTACGAGGAGTTGTCACGCTTGATGGGGTGAGACGTCGAAATTGGAATGCGAGTCGTTTTGCGGAGATGGTCTATTCACCTGATTCGTGGCCGTATGCGGAGCATTCGTTTGATGATAATTGGAATCTCTTGGTCGATTTGAAACCGGGAGAAGTCAAAGTGTACGAGATGAGATGAAAAAACGCCTTGTACCGAATAACCGGTTCAAGGCGTTGTGTGTTTCATGTAATAAATGACAAATTCATCGAGCGGCATCGGTTTCGCATAGCGATATCCTTGCATGGAGTCACAACCGATTTTACGAAGGAACGTCTCCTGGTACTCGGTTTCGACGCCTTCGGCAACGAGTGCCATACCGAGTTGGCGTGCCATGGCGACAATGGTCGTCGTGACCATTTGATATTCGCGATTCTCTTCAAGCTGCATCGTGAACTCACGAGGAATTTTCAGTTCATCGATTGGATAACGGACGAGGTATGCGAGTGAACTGTACCCTGTCCCGAAATCATCGATAGACAGCTTGATGCCGAGTGCTTTTAACTCTAAAATGCGATTTAATACACGATCCGAATGATGTGCGGCCACGGTTTCTGTCAACTCAAAATTAAGGCGTGACGGTTCAATCGGGAACCGCTCGAACAATGTTTTCAAGTAATCGATCAAGTGTTCATCAAACAACTGACGGACGGATAAGTTGACCGATAGTTTCGGTAAATGGATGTCGCCTTGTTCAAATACGTGAATCAATTGGAATGTCTCATGAATCATCCAACGACCTAAATCCTGAATATGTCCCGTTTCTTCAGCAATCGGAATGAACTGGCTTGGTGGAATGAACGCACCGTTATGTTGCCAGCGCATGAGCGCCTCTGCTCCGATGATTGCTTTCGTCGAGGCATCCACTTGAGGCTGAAGGAAAAGGGAAATCTCGCCTTTTTCAAGTGCGGTTTCAAGCCCTTCCATCAACACTTTCCGCTCTTCTTTGTCCTCCCGTAACTCTGGTTCGAACATGACGGTTTCGTCACGACCTTTGTCTTTCGCGCGATACATCGCCAAATCGGCATTCGAGAGCAAGTGCTTTAATTTTTTCCCATGCTCCGGGAAGCGGACAATCCCGATCGAGGCATGGACTTCGACGAGTGTCCCGGCCATATAATACGGGGGACGATAGACAAGCCGCCGCAATCGTTCCGTCAACATCTCATCGTCTCCATGTTCCGCGACGACGATAAACTCATCGCCCCCGAGTCGCCCGGCATATTCGTTCGGCAAGAGTGCAGTCCGCAGCCGTTTTCCGATATGTTGTAATAACTGGTCACCCATATGATGACCGAATTGATCATTGATTTCTTTAAATCCATCCAAATCGGAAAACATCAATGTGAACGTACGCCCTTCCTCGATCAAGCGTTCGATTTGCTCTTGAAGTGCGTAGCGGTTATGAAGACCGGTCAAACTATCGAATTTAGCTTGATACAGAATTTGTTCTTGTTGCTCGATCATCTGGGTGATGTCTTTAGCGATAGCGTAGATGCCCTCGACTTCTCCCTCGATGATCATTGGGACGTTGACCAATTGCCAGACGCGTGTTTCCCCTTCGTCGGTCATCACACGCACATCGATTGTTCGGGGACGACCGTTCGTCAACTCTTGAAGAATGATGGTATAAGGTGCACGGTCTTTCGATTCAATGATGTCTAAGATGTTCGAGCCGAGTAGTGTTTCGGTTGTCAGTCCTAAGATAGAACTGCCGGCCTCGTTGACAGATAACACTTCGCCATGCAAGTCGAATAAGAAAATCGGTTCTGAATGGTAGGCAAAAAGCGAACGGTATTGCTGTTCACGGATTTCTAATTCATGTGCCTTGGTCGACACGGCAACTTCCAAATCTGTGTTGACGGAATGCAAACGATGACTGATGAGTGCGTTCTGTTTGGAGACGACAAACTGACGAATGAGCAACAAGAGAACAGCATTTGCGATCATCGAGTCCATTACGGATGTTCCAAGAAGGCGATCGGAAGCGAGTAAAAACATCATGACGACCACACTATACAGCACATAATCGACAATGGAATCGTAGGCAAGTGCATCTTCCGATACATCATCGACCCAGTAGCTAATCGAGATGGTCAAGATACTACTGACTTGCAACAGATGAATCAATTCATGTGTAATTCCGGAAAAGACAACCAACGTGTTTGCAATCGAAGCAATCGTGAATCCAAGAATTCCGACGAGCAATAAAATCCGGAACTGTTGACCGGCTGAGACGACTCGATTTAAGTAGAGGAATGCGAGCATCATATAGAGGCTAATGAGTAACATTTGCTCTTCGAATCCGCTCAACTGTGACACGAGTGAGACGTCTTGCGTTGAAAAGAACCAAATATGAAGACCACCAATCAAAAGGAAACTGAACAGGGCGAATAAATCGAACGTGCGTAGTTTCAAAGTACGAAACTCAATCGATTGCGTGATGACGATTAAAGCCATGATTAAATAAAAGAAATTTTGGAGGAACAACAAGGACTGCATATTGTCGTTGATTGAATGATAGTGCATCAGTAAGTACAGCGTGAAGCATACATTTCCTGCACTAATCAAAATATGGATAAAACGCCGCATACCTCTATGTTTAAAGATAGCTACTCCGCTAAAGCCAATCGCTGCCCCTGATATGACGAGATAATAGATGAACAACGTGATCTGTAGTAAGTCGTGCGGGGTCAAAAATAAAAATAAAAGTCCGGTAGAAAAAGTTCCGATGAGAATCGCCGGAACGTATTGGCGCAACGAGTAAACAGACAACTCATGCACCTCCTTCTTTATATGTATGGGGCTCTTATTTATTATCGGAACAGGAGAACGAAGATTACACAAAAAAATCGACAACAATCTATATTGTTGTCGAAAATTTTAGATTTACAGTGTATATGAGTGTTCTTTAAAGTTCCCGACGACTGAATCGATTTCAGACACAGTGACAAACGCCTCAGAATCGATTTCAGACACGATTTGACGAAGGCGTGGGATTTCATTGTTCTGGACGACGACGTACAGCATTTTTTTCGAATCATTCGAATATCCGCCTGTCGCATCCATAATTGTGACGCCCCGTTTCAAATTCTGCTTGATGACCAAATTGATTTCGTCTGCTTTTTGACAAATGATGAAGCATTGCTTTTGGGCAGCGAAGAATTTATGAATCGTAAGCAACGTACGGGATCTGACGAAGCTTAACACAAGCGCGTACATGACAGCTTTGATGTCAAAGACGATGAAGACCAACACATAGACGATGATGTCTTGTGTCAGAAAGATTTTAGGTAACGACAAGTTTCGATTATTCATATAGATGACTTTCCCTAGAATATCGAGTCCACCGGTGGAAGCTCCTGCAAAGAGGAGAAGTGCGAGTCCAAGCCCTGAAACGATTCCGCTGAACACCGAAGCGACGAGCGGATCATCGAGAGGGGTCGGGGGAATCAAGACTGGCAAACTATCGATGAGGATAGAGGAAAGTACGACGACAATTCCTGTCATCAAGATAAATCGACGTCCCAAATATTTTAGTCCCAATATAAAGAGCGGGATATTAAGCACGAGCTGTGTCAAACCGATGGGAGTTCCAAACAGTTCATTCGTAATCAACGTGATTCCGACGATTCCCCCAGAACCGATTTCGTTTGGTTTAAGCAGTAAGCTGACAAAGACAGACTGAAGGATTGTCCCGGCAATGATGAACAGTACCGTTTCAAGGGCAACCCGTTTTCGAGATTTTGCATACATAGATAATGGCTAGGCCTGACGCCTCCTTTTTGTAAGTCTTCTGCAAGCGTACTGCTACTTTTACGTCATTTCAAGTCTCACATGTCATTATGGAATCGATCGATATCACTCGCTAATTGCTCATGTACGTAATCGATGACTTGAGCATCATCAAAAAGTCCGAGTGGGACATCGTCTGGAATCGCATCGAATGGGGAGACGAAGTATAGGATGGCCGCAACAAGTTCCTCTTGTTTATCGGGTTGCATCTCAAATTGTTCATTGTAAAGCGCGCGTAACATATTCAGCATTTGTTTCATCTGGAAGTAAAGTGTCAGTTCTTCTTCACGCTCGATGTTACTGATTTCATTGGATGCCACATCGACTGTGACTTTTGCGAGTGCGCGTTCACCTTGAACGAGCAAGTCGCCCAATTGTTCTCGGTCGCGGATGTCTTCTTTCGCTTGTTTTAAAAAATGTGTGTATGTTGTTTTCCAATCTGCCATTTGGATTCCTCCTTCTTTCTTCATCTACTAATATGCCCGTTTTTGCGCATTGGTTGCAACTTTTCCTGAAATTTAAGAAAATAAAGATAACTGAAAAGGAGGAACGATACATATGTCTAAGATTTCGATGCCGACAGAGGCAGATTTCGCACGCTATGCAGAATTAGCTGTGAAAAAAGGTGTGAACATTCAACCTGGTCAACAATTAGAAGTACGTGCTGACATCAGTCAGGCACCACTCGTCCGTCACGTGGTGAAGGCTGCTTATGCGGCCGGAGCGAAGCAAGTGTTCGTCAACTGGAGCGACGAAGAAACAGGGAAGATCCGTTATTTCAATGCACCAGCGGATTCGTTCAAAGAGTTTCCAGATTGGTTGAAGGCTCGTTTTGAGCAATTGGCTGAAGAGAAGACGGCATTCTTGTCAATCGTCAGTGATGACCCGGATGCATTGAATGGTGTGGAATCGTCACGCATTTCGGATGCAAACCGTGCAGCAGGACAAGCGCTTGCGAAGTGGCGTCAATATGTGATGAGCGACAATGTGAGCTGGTCAATCGTCGCAGGTGCGTCAGAAGCGTGGGCACAAAAAGTATTCCCGGGACGTGATGATGCGGTTGCAGCATTATGGCAAGCCATCTTCGCAGCAACGCGGATGGATCAAGAAGATGTCGTCGCGGCATGGGATACACACGATCAATCACTCCGTAGCCGTGCGAAGCTGTTGACAGAGAAGAAATATGCGAAGCTTCATTACAAAGCGCCAGGTACGGAACTGACGATCGGACTTCCGAAAAAACACGTCTTCCTTGGCGGTGGCGGCCCGAACGTCGATGGCATCGACTTTATCGCAAACATGCCTACGGAAGAGGTCTTCACGCTCGCAGATAAAGATTCTGTGGAAGGTCACGTATCGAGTACAAAACCACTCAGCTACAGCGGGAACTTGATTGATGAGTTCACTCTTTGGTTTGAAGGTGGGAAAGTCGTCAAAGCGGAGGCGAAAAAAGGGCAAGCGGCTCTTGATGAATTGTTGAATATGGATGAGGGTGCGCGTCGTATCGGTGAAGTAGCGCTCGTTCCGGATGATTCTCCAATCTCGAACTCTGGTCTTCTCTTCTATAACACGTTGTTTGATGAGAATGCATCGTGTCACTTGGCGCTCGGACGTGCGTACTCGACATGTCTCGAAGGGGGTCCTTCGATGTCACAAGAAGAGCTCGCGGCGAACGGGGCGAACGACTCGATGACACACGTTGACTTCATGATCGGGTCAGCCGAAATGAATATCGATGGTGAACGGGAAGACGGGACGCGTGAAGCAATCATGCGTGACGGGAACTGGGTCATCTAAACAAAAGAGCGAATTCCGAAAGTTACGGAATTCGCTCTTTTTACGTGCAATCGTATAGATAGCGCAGTGCGTGAGGCAAGCGGCGACGCCAGGCCGATTCGTTGTGAATCGCATTTGGTTCGACCTCATATCGGAAGGCGATTCCTTTCTGCGCGATGACGTCAATCAGTTTCGCATTCGTGAATAGGTAGTCGCTTGGAGTGATAGGCCCGCTCTCTTCATTTGTGCCAATGTCCATATATAGTTTACCGGCGAACTCAGCATGTTTCATTTCTCGGATCAATGGATCAAGATTGGCCCATGCCGCAGTGGAGAGGGAACCAACTCGTCGAATAGAAGGATAGGTCGCCATCATGTATAGAGAGATGACACCTCCCATCGAGCTCCCCATGACCCCGACATCTTCTGGGTCAGTAGCGTACTCGCTGTCAATTCGTGGTTTTAATTCGTTCATGAGCCAATCTGTATACATACGGCCTTGGCCACCGAGTGTTGGACGAGTTCTTGCCAATTCGGGTCCGATCCGTCGATACAGCATCTCATCTTCCTCATATGAATACTCATCATAACGGTCCAGCCAGTTCGGGGCGCTCGCGATGGCGACGACCATGAGCGGGAGTCGTAGCAGGTCGATGCAACGATCGATTTCCCAACCTTCTCCATATGTAGCAGTGTTTCCAGAAAACACATTTTGTCCATCATGCATATACAGGACGGGAAGCGGGGTGCTGACGTCGACCCAGTCTGGTCGAAATACGCGGACAATCCGCTTTTGACCACGTACCTTCTCCGTCGGAATCGACACGTTCAATTGTTCAATCATCTTTCGTCACCTCTTTCTACTTGTATTGTGGAGAATCATGAACCAAAATACAATCACCTGACTTGACTACCTACCGTTCGTTAGGTAATGTATAAGGCAAGGAGAGTGAATGACGTGAATACAAAAGATAAAATCATGCAGTCTGCTCGAACACGCTTCGCACGGGATGGTTACGAAGGGTTGTCACTAGCGGCAGTAGCGGAAGATGTAGGGATTCGCAAGGCTTCTTTATATGCCCATATCGATGGGAAGGAACAACTGTTCAAACAAGTCGTGTCAGATATGGCGAATCGTTACGAAGAAGTATGGCAGACAACTTGTGACGATACGGCTGGACGACCACCTTTAGAACGAATCGATTCGATTGTCAACACACTCACGTCATTCTTTAGTGATCATGAGACTTGGATGTTGACGAAACGAATGCTGCTCGTACCACCTCCAGAATTTCGGGATTATATCGAAGAAATCATCGGAAAAGTGGAGACGGAGCTAAAAGGGTTTGAAAAAGAACAGTTCCGTCTGGCGATGGAGCGTGGCGATTTACCGGTACAACCGCTCGATGAACTATATGCTGCCTACTATTGCTTTTTAGATGGCGCCTTGCTGTCCTTATTCACATTTGAAGAGGATCGGAATATGAGACAACAAGCTGCGTTTCGAATTTTCAAGAAAGGAGTGGGTTGGGATGAGTAAAGAGAAGAGTGCATGGATCTCCCTCCTGTTTGCAGGACTACTCGAAATCGTCTGGGCGACCACGATGAAGTTGTCTGAAGGCTTCACGATTCTAGGTCCGACATTGTGGACAATCGTGTTATTGATTCTCAGTTTCGGATTATTGGCGAAAGCGTTTCGGACGTTGCCTGCCGGTACGGGGTACGTCGTATTTACAGGGATTGGGGCGGTCGGTACGGTGATTGTCGGTGCTCTTCTTTTTGATGAGGCGCTCAGTGGTTGGAAGCTCTTACTTGTGACGACGTTGATGATCGGCATCATCGGATTGAAGCAAGTGACGGGAGGAGAAGAAGCATGAGTTGGGTTTATCTGATTGGAGCGGGAATTGCTGAAATGACAGCCGTTTTCTTTATGGGGAAATCGAAAGGATACCAGATTTTAAAGTGGTCGATTGCATCAATTTTATCGTTTGCGCTCAGCTTCTATTGGTTATCAAAATCACTTGAGGTCATTCCTCTTAGTCTTGCCTATTCCATCTGGGTAGGCATCGGCGCGGCCGGCGGTGTCATTTTAGGGATGCTCTATTTGAACGAATCGAAAAATCGTTGGCGTATCTTCTTTTTGTTGATGATTATTAGTAGTGTAATCGGTTTAAAAATTGTCTCGTAAAGGATTGAAATGTGCTGAAAACGGGAATTTATTACTTCAGATTATGTGATGAAAAAAAGGGGGCGGAAAACGATGCATCTTGTCGAGTTGCAATCCGAACGTTTGCGGTTTGAACCGTATACGCTTTCTGATTTCTATTTTGTCAAATCGCTTCTCCAAGATCCACGGGTGATGCGCTTCATCAGTCCGGATGGGAGACCGTATACAGACGAACAGACGATTGAATGGTTTGAACGTCAATTGGCCCGCTATGAGACAGGACGCCAAACGGGTCTCCTGAAGCTCATGACATTTGAAAGTGATGAACCGATTGGTCACGCAGGTACGCTATTGCATGAATTGGACGGCAAAATCGAGTTGGAAGTCGGATATTGGTTGTCACCGAAGCATTGGCACATGGGATATGGTCGAGAAGCCGCCGCGCGTCTGATGCAGCATGCTTTTTCAGAGGGCGAGAAGGAGATTATTTCTCTGATTCATCCGGACAACGTTCCATCTCAACGTGTCGCCAAAGCGAATGGTCTTCACTGGGATCGAGATACACTGTACAAGGATATGCTCGTCTCCGTTTATGCGGGTGACTTGGAGCGGTTATGTCGACATATCGACCGTCAACAAATGACACGATAAAAAGTCTCTAAAAAAATAAAAAAAGTTGTTGCCAACTCAATAGTTTCTTGATATATTAATAGTGTCCTTAAGAGAGGACACGACCTGATTCTGTAGCTCAGCTGGGAGAGCGCTACCTTGACAGGGTAGAGGTCGCTGGTTCGAGCCCAGTCAGAATCACTTGGGTGCCAAACCCTCGAGAAACCCACCGGAACATGGGTTTCCGCGAAGCCACTTCTTGCGAGAAGTGGCTCTTTTTTTGTATATTGACATGGCACGAAAGCAATTGGTATATTCCTTTCAATACATAATGAAACGGGGAATGCAACATGGTGCTAACGGGTACACTCGTCAATGCCGCATTGATTGTCATCGGGGCATTGCTAGGTCTCTTATTTCACCGCATTCCGGAGCGTATGAAGGAGACGGTGACTGCGGCAATCGGGCTTGCGGTCATCTTGCTTGGGATTCAAATGGGGATGAAGAGTGAGAACTTCTTGATTGTCATCGGAAGTCTCGTCGTCGGGTCAGCGCTCGGGGAGTGGTGGAAGTTGGATGAATTATTAAATGAAGTCGGTTATCGACTTGAACGGCGACTTGGAAGTCAATCGAGTGTAGCGGAAGGATTCGTAACGGCCACACTCATTTTCGTGATCGGGGCGATGGCCATTATCGGGGCGCTCGATAGCGGGTTGCGTGGTGATCATGACGTGTTGTACACGAAAGGGTTGATTGATGGTTTTACGGCCCTCGTGTTAAGTTCGACACTTGGGATTGGGGTCATGTTTTCAGCAGTTCCAGTGTTACTGTATCAGGGCGGAATCGCATTACTCGCCATTCAAATCATGAAATTCATACCGGAATCGCTCATGGACAGTTTTATTTTAGAGATGACCGCGACCGGTGGGGTCATGATTGTGGCGATTGGTCTGAACTTGGTTGGAATCACAAAAATTCGTGTGGCCAATTTATTACCGGGGATTTTAGTGGTCGCGATGATTGTCACGGTTATACATATGCTGTAAAGAAAAAAGACTGAATTCGATTCAGTCTTTTTTCGTGGTTGCATTCATTTTGGAAGGCTCTTTTCGTAGAGCTTCCGCAATGATTTTATCCCAATCGGCTGCATCGCACGCCGCTGTACAGGTAGGTTCAATTTCACATGTTGCACATTTCCCGCCTTTTGCTTTACGTGTGTAGCGGTAAAGAGAAAATGCGGCATATCCAAAAACAATGAATCCGATGAGTAGGTCAAAGAATGACATGGTATTCCTCCTTACGCAAATCCGAATAAGCGACCGACTTGATAAATGACAAGAGACACCACATAAGCGACACCTAAACCGTATAAACTGGCGAACCATGTCAACTTGGCACTACCCACTTCTCGCCGGATGACAGCGACTGTCGCCAAACAAGGGACATAAAGTAAAACGAAGGCCATGAAGCTATACGCGCTGAGTGGGGTGAAGATTGGTAATAGCGACTCCGATAAATCTGATTCGCCGACCGCATAGATGATTGCCATCGTAGACACGACCACTTCTTTTGCTAAGAATCCGGTGATGAGCGAGGCACCGGCTTGCCAAGTACCGAATCCGAGTGGGACGAGTAATGTGGCAATCATACCACCAATCATCGCCAAGAAACTGTCATTCATCGGTACATCAAAGCCGCTTGGACCTGAATAGGCGAGTAGCCAGATGAACACAGAGCCACCAAAAATAAATGTACCGGCTTTTCGAACGAATCCTTTCGCTTTTTGCCAAGTGCTACGCCATAAGGTAAGTCCTTGGGGAACGCGGTATGGAGGTTGTTCGACGATGAATAAGCTCGTCTGATCTTCAGAGGCCAATGCCTTCGTAAAGATTTTCGCGGCAATCAAGGCAAGGAAAATTCCCAACATATAGAGCGAGAGGACAACGAGTGCTTGATGAGTAGAGAAGAAACTCGCCGCAAACACAGCGTAAATCGGAAGCCGGGCCGAACATGACATGAATGGTGAGATGAAGATGGTGACTAGACGTTCGCGCTCCTCTTCGACCGTTCGAGCGGCCATGATTCCAGGAACGTTACATCCGAATCCGATAATCATCGGGATAAAGCTTTTTCCATTCAATCCGACGAGTTGCATGAAACGATCCATCACGATGGCGACTCGCGCCATATATCCGGAGTCCTCTAAAAATGAGATAAAGAAAAAGAGGACAAAGATTTGCGGAACAAAAACCAATACGCCACCGACACCTGCGATGACACCGTCTACGAGAAGGGCTTTAATGAATGGAGAAGCACCTACAGCATCTAACATCCAAACCGTTCCTGATGTGATCGGACCAGACAATAGTCCGTCTAATAAATCGGAAAGAGGTGCACCAACCCAATTAAATGTCACGTGGAATAGCGCATAGAGTACCCCGAAGAAGATGGGTAAACCTAAGATAGGATGCGTCACAACCGCATCGATGCGATCTGTCATCGTCACGTCCTGTGCATTGTGATTTTCAATGACCTGGTGTCGAATCTGTTTCGCCCAATCGCGACGACGCTCAGTGATGTGTGCGTGTGCAAAACGCCCTATAGCCGTTTCCAGTTCTTTTCGGACGGCAACAATCTCTGGAGATGATGCTTCTAAATGGTCGACGACAATCCGGTTGCCTGCTAAATATTGAATTGTAATCCAGCGATCCGTTCTCGATAGACCAGTTAAACGAAGAATGCGTGTAATCGCTTCTTCGGTCTCTGGACCATAGTTTAATTCGAAAGGTTGACGCTTCTCCATTTGAATCGATGAGAGCAAGACGTCACAACCATCACCTGTTCGTGCGGTGATCGGGAAGACATCTACTTGGAGGAGCGTTTTTAATTTGTCGAGATTAACATGCATTCCACGACTTTCTGCGACGTCGACCATGTTTAAACCGATTTGAAGCGGTCGTCCCATCTCTAGAAGTTGCAAAGTAAGTTGTAAGTTACGTTCTAATTGTGAAGCATCGACAATATTGATCATCCCGTCAAATGGTTCATGCAGTAAGAAACGGGAGACAATCGCTTCATCTGCCGAGAGCGGGTCTAAGTCATAGACACCGGGTAAATCAATTAATTGTCCGACTTTCCCATGTAACTGACCGATTTTTTGTTCGACTGTGACACCGGCCCAGTTGCCCACATGTGCGAATGAACCTGTTAATCGATTAAACAATGAAGTTTTTCCTGTATTTGGATTGCCAATCAATGCGATCCGTTGGCTCATGGTACAATCACTCCGATTTTTTCGGCATCTGATCTTCGGATGGCGATAATTTGTTGATGATCCACTTGTTCAATGGTGAGCGGTCCTGAAAAAATAGCTCTGCGCTTCACACGTACCGAGCATCCCTCGTAAAAACCAAGAGAAATCATTCGTCGGCGCAAGCGATCATCAATTTTAGTCAAATCAGATAAAATGACGGTTTGATTCAACGCGACATGTCGTAATAGACTCATAAGTAACCTTCCCCATCTTTTGATAACGATTCTCATTCGCTATCTTATCATGTCAAAAGAGAAAGTGAAATATTGATCATATAAAAAGTTATAAATAATAAATAGTAAGGTCGAGTGAACATAAAAAGAAGTGTAAACGAGTATCGTTTACACTTCTTCAATCGACTCATGATCTTCTTTGGCGCTTTCGCGCAAGGCTGAAGCCATCACGTCAGCAAGATTCCGTTCACGAAGCACGCCGACACCACGGTCGGTCGGTCCGCCTGGAGCGGCCACATCGGCAATCAGTTCATTCGTCTCACGTGTTTCATGAGACAGTAACTCAGCGGAGCCTTTCATCGCTTGGGCGACAATTTGACGCGCTGTCTGTTCATCGTAACCGACATCCGTTAGGACGGGCGTCATCGCACCTACGATTTCATAGAAAAAGGCTGGACTGCAACCTGCAGCGGCCATAAAGGCGGACATCGTTTTCGCATCGGTGACGGCCGTTCGACCGACCCGTTCAAAGAGAGAAGTCGCTTTCTCACGGACGGCCTCATCTGTTTCTGGACCAAACCATAGACCCGTCATCCCGCTCCGATGGGCGACAGGCGTGTTCGGCATGGCGCAAACAGCTGGTAGCCCTGAAGCCTCTTCTAATTGGCTCGGTTCGATATGTGCAGCGACTGAGACGAGTAGTGGGGTCTTCCATTCTTTTGATTCTACGTACGGGATGACGCCATCAGGTTGCATCGCTAATACGACGATGTCATAGTCGTTAACGTTTTCGTCCTCAACAATTTGAACGCCGAGTTCATCTTGTAGGAAGAGTAAGCGCTCCCGGTCACTTCGGTTTGTCATTGTGATGTGTGTCGGTTCGATGCCCGAGTCGATCCACCCGCGAACGAGCGCCTCACTCATGGATCCAGCACCGACCATTAGTAATTGATTCATCATTCGTCACCTCTTCTTTTCGATTCGGTCAATAGTTATGTTGACTATCATAACAAACATACACTCGAATATCGCCCATCCTGCTCATTTGTAAAGAGATGGAAAACGATTTGACATAGGAATCGACGAACATGACAAACGTTTCAAATCGCGCTATGATGGCACTAATTCAAAAGAGTGAGGCGAAATCGTGTGAAACGTGTACTAGTAAAAGGGATTCAAGGTTACCAGCGTTTTATTTCACCATTAAAGCCGCCAACGTGCCGATTTTATCCGAGCTGTTCGCACTACGGAATCGAAGCAATCGAAAAACATGGGGCTGTCAAAGGCAGTTATTTAACCGCTCGCCGACTCATTCGCTGCCAGCCGTTTCATCCAGGCGGGCTCGATTATGTTCCGGATACATTTGATTGGAAAGCGCCTTTACAACGAGAGAAACCTGAGTCACAGCGAGACGATTGAGTTCGTCTCGCTGTTTTTGTACAGAACAAACAATGAATCAGTTGTTTTAGTACAATACTTTTGCATTGTTCTAAGTATTCTGAAAAAATAGAGGTGTACACTATTTTTCGGGGGAAGGGGATACTTTGTATGGGGCAATCATTTAGTGAATGGGTGAGTACGGCATCCAACTTTGTATGGGGACCACCGCTCTTGATTTTGCTTGTGGGGACAGGCATTTACTTGACGGTGCGTCTAGGTGGAATTCAAATCACCAAATTACCGTATGCGTTGAAATTGGCGTTTTCTAAAAATCAGGATCAATCCTCTAAAGGGGACATCAGTCACTTCCAGGCGCTCATGACCGCTCTGGCGGCGACCGTCGGTACGGGGAATATCGTCGGGGTGTCGACAGCGGTCGTATTAGGAGGACCGGGAGCCATCGTATGGATGTGGGTGTCCGGTTTCTTTGGGATGGCAACGAAATACGCAGAGGCAGTTCTTGCCGTGAAGTATCGGGTCACTGATGAGCGCGGTCAAATGGCTGGTGGACCGATGTACTACCTAGAACGAGGATTGAATCAACGATGGTTAGCAGTAGCATTTGCTGCATTCGCATCGATTGCGGCGTTCGGTATTGGAAACGGGGTCCAAACGAACTCGGTCGCGCTTGCGCTCAAAACAACGTTTGACGTACCACTATACATATCAGGGATTCTCATTATGATTTTTACAGGAGCGGTCATTCTCGGAGGCGTGCGTTCCATCGGGAAAGTAGTCAGTTACTTCGTCCCCGTCATGATTGCCTTCTACTTAGGTAGCGGTCTTTTAATTATGGTGATGAATTACTCGCTGATTCCGGATGCGTTCGCACTCATCTTCAGCAGTACGTTCAGTGCAGAAGCAATCGGTGGAGGGGCCATCGGAGCTGCCATTCGATACGGGGTGGCACGTGGTGTCTTCTCGAACGAAGCAGGTCTTGGCTCTGCTCCGATCGCAGCAGCGGCAGCGAAAACAGATATGCCGGGTCGTCAGGCGCTCGTCTCGATGACTCAAGTCTTCTTGGACACGCTTGTCGTCTGTTCGGTGACAGGATTGACACTCGTCATGGGTGGTCAAATCGGGACAGGACTTGAAGGGGTCGAATTGACTTCAGCTACATTTGAACTGTTCCTCGGACCAGCCGGAGGTTATATTGTCACAATCGGGCTCGTCTTGTTCGCCTATTCGACCGTGCTTGGTTGGTCGTATTACGGCGAGCGCTCCATCCATTACTTGTTTGGACAAAAGTCAATTCTCCCCTATCGGATTGCTTTTGTACTCGTCGCGGGACTCGGTGCCATGACGACGAACTTGAACTTGGTATGGGCGTTATCGGATGTCTTCAACGGCTTGATGGCCATCCCGAACTTGATTGGTCTCTTGTTCTTGTCGGGTGTTGTCATTGCCGAGACGAAGCGTTTCAACCAACAACTTGAAATTGAAAATCGAAAAGTTTCCTAAACGAAAGGACGCCATCCTTATGAATCAGAGGGTGGCGTCTTTTGTTTTGCTTCTAATTCATCGAGTCGTGCTTTTTGTAAATGATCAAACACTTTTGTGATAAAGCCAACCATGATGCCAACCCCGGTCAATACATATCCGATTGTGAATATTTTTCCGATGTCGGTCTGAGGGGCAAAATCACCATATCCGATGGTAGTCAGGGTGATGACACTGAAGTAAAGTGCGTCCAACCAACGCATCTCCTCGAACCGTGTGTAAAAAAGTGTACCGGATAGGACAGTGAGAAAGGCAAGGCTGAATAAGACTTGGAACTCAGGTTCGCGGAGGCCACGCCAGATTCCGCGTACAATTCGACGCAATGTCAGTAAGAACGGCAACATGTCACTCGCTCCTTTCGATATTAGGTTTGTTCGCTAAAAACGGGGGAACATCCTTTATAGTTCGAGAAAAGAGAAAGGGTGAGTTGGATGGGGAAAGTCATACCGAAACAAGAAGGACTCGACCATAGTGTCGATTTTTTACGGGAAGGATATCTATTTGTTGCGAATCGTCGCAAAAGTTTTCAATCAAATATCTTTGAAACACGTTTGCTCGGGGAGCGCGTGATTTGTCTTGGGGGCGAAGAGGCTGCCGAGGTGTTCTATGATGCAGACAAATTCATGCGTCAGAATGCGGCGCCAAAACGTCTATTGAAAACCTTGTTTGGAGAAGATGGGGTCCAAACACTAGATGGTGCGGCTCATACGCATCGAAAACATATGTTCATGTCATTGATGACAAAAGAAAACATAGATCGATTGCTCCGCTTGACATATCGAGAGTGGAACCAGATTGAACGAATGGGAGAGGAGGTCGTCTTATACGATATTGCGCAACAAGTGTTGATGAAGGCCGTATGTGAATGGTCGGGAGTTCCACTTGCGAAAGAAGAAGTTGGGAAGCGCACTGAAGAGATGAGGTTATTATTTGAATCGGGTACGTCTCTTGGTCCCACGTATTTACAAGGTCGGAAGGCACGAAGTTCCGCTGAATCCTGGATTCGTCAGATGGTAAAAGAAGTGCGGTCGAATCGATTATTGCCGAACGAACATACGGCGCTGTACGAATTTTCGTGGCACCGGGATGAATCCGGAGAGTTATTACCTGAAGACGTCGTGGCGGTCGAAGTATTGAACATTTTACGCCCGACTGTCGCAATCTCGGTGTATGTCCTCTTCACTGTCTTAGCTTTACATCAGTTCCCGGATGTAAAAGAGCAGGTAGAGCGGGGAGAGGTCTCGAAAACAGAATTTGTCCAGGAAGTGAGACGGTTTTATCCATTTTTCCCTGTAGCGGCAGCTCGTGTCAAAACCGATTTTGAATGGGACGGCTATGCATTTTCGGAAGGGACGCTGACGCTTCTTGATTTGTACGGTACGAATCATGACTCCTCTATTTGGACGGAGCCGGATCGATTCGATCCCTCTCGCTTCAAAGATTGGAACGAGAGTCCGTTTAACTTTATTCCGCAAGGTGGGGGAGATGTAGATTTTGGACATCGATGTGCCGGTGAACATGTGACCATTGCAATTCTTGCACAAGTCATTGAGTTGTTTACTAAGGAATACGCCTACACGGTCCCGCCTCAAGACTTGAGCTATAGTTTTGTAGACATGCCGAGTCTGCCGAAAAGTAAATTGCGATTGACTCATCTAACTCGAAACCAATAAAAAAGTCGCCTACTCGATGGGAGTAGGCGACTTTGAATTTACTTCGTTTGCAAATTTAGGCGTTTGGAGATGGGACGAATCGAGACCGATGAATCGATCATTCGATTATCCCGTTTCGGTTCATCGGTACATTCAATCTGCCAGTCGGTGTCATGAAGCTCTTTTAGTCCGACGGCGATGTCGTATAGGGAATAGTTCGCATTTCCGTTTAACTGATAGATGCCCGGTCCACGTTTAGTCAAAATTTCAAATAGCGCGTCTGCCGTGTCTGCTAAAAATGAACATGATGGATACCAATGCTCACTCGCTTGGATGACCCCTCGTTGCTTCATCTCGTTCGTAAAATAGTCCATCATATTATTCGATCCGGCCTCATCCCCGATTTGCCATCCGAGACGAACGATTTGAGCGCCAGGATTGGCGTTCATAATCGCACGTTCGCACTCACGCTTATACTTTCCATAGTCATCCTCGGCATCTGGTAGCGTATCTGGGGAAATCGGTCCGGTCACTTCATCTGAAAAAATTGAAACCGTGCTCGTGAACAGGAAAGGAATTTTCGCCTCACCACATAAACGAGCGAGCGTCTCGGCCCACTCCACCGCGCCCATACCGATATGTAAAAAGTAGTCCGGTCGGATGCGCTCGATGAATTCTCGCATTTCCTCTTCGTTTGTCGTGGACACTTGCTCGCGATTCCACGCAATCCCTTCAATTCCGTGGCGCTGTAACGTTTCGGCAACAACGGGTGCCACTGTACCGTTCATTCCTGTAAGAATAGCTTTCATTTCGATTCGCCCCTTTCACTCTATATGATGCCACAAAACGAGTGTGGACAAACAACCGATGTGCCGGGCTATGCTAGACTGGATGATGGAGGGATTAATCATGAATATTCGACAAGCAACCAAACAAGATAGTAAACAAATTGCACCACTCATGTATCAAGCGATCCATGAGATTGCGTACACATTGACGGCATCAACGGATACGACTGAGGTATTGGAGCGACTAGCGATGTGGGTAGAGAAACCAAATAATCGCTTGAGTCACGAAAACATCTGGGTGGCGGATTTTGAAGGAGAAGTTGCCGGAATGATCATCTCGTATCGTGGGGATAAGGCAGAAGAATTGGATCGACCGATTCGAGAATGGTTGACGGCGCATGGAAGTGGAGAAGAGGTGGACGTTGAAACGGAAGGTTATGTCCAATACATTGATTCACTGGCTGTCGCAGAGGCGTATGGAGGTCGTGGAATCGGGACGAAGTTAATCGAACACGTTTGTCTCGTTGCGAAAGAACGCGGTGTGCCCGCCGTCACATTGAACGTGGACCAAGAAAACCCTGCGGCACATCGCTTATACACACGTCTCGGCTTCCATAAGGAAAAAGAAATCAACATTTCTGGGGCGAGATTTGACTATATGATCAAAGAAATCAATTCGACTCCTTTCTCAGTCTAAAAGCGGATGCGCAAACTTCTTTTCTCGACTATACTAAGTGCTTGAGGAAAGATATACGTAAAGGAGATACATTATGGAGTGGAAGAACATTTGGCGAGGGATGGCCATGGGGACGAGTGATTTAATCCCTGGTGTAAGCGGCGGTACCATTGCAGTCATTTTAGGCATCTACGATCAACTCATCGAAGCGATTAGCGGCGTATTTAGCCGATATTGGAAAAAATATATCGGGTTCTTGATTCCATTGGCAATTGGAATGGGGACAGCCATTATCGCATTGAGTCGAGTAATTGAATACTTATTGCTGGAGTATTATGCACCGACACAATTTTTCTTTATCGGATTGATTTTAGGGATTATTCCACTTCTATTCGTGGAATTTAAATCACGCGCATCGATTCGTCCGGTTCATGTTATTGCTATGGTTGTCGCAACGATACTCGTTGCGAGTATGGCATTCTTGAATCCGGTTGATTCGTCTATTATGACGGACGTGACGTTCGGGACGGCGCTTCTCTTATTCTTCTCCGGTTGGTTGGGCAGCATGGCGATGTTGCTTCCTGGAATTAGCGGTTCATTCGTCTTGTTGTTAATTGGCGTTTATCCAACCGTCATCAGCGCCATCTCAAACTTCAATCTGTTGATTATTGGGATTGTCGGTGCTGGAGTGGCCGTCGGCTTTATTGTAAGTAGTAAAGTCATTCGTTACTTGTTGGCGAATTTTCCGGGAATGACGTTCTCCGTCATCATCGGATTGGTCATTGGCTCACTCGCCGTCGTGTTTCCAGGTGTACCAGCTTCAGGAGTCATGTGGATACTCAGTATCGTCGCATTCATCGCGGGGGTCATCGTCGTCCGATTACTCAGCAAATATTCTGTCTAAATGAAAAAGGAGTCCAGCGGTGAACTGCACCCCAATTGTTAGACACATCTAACAATTGGAGGTGCAGTTTTTTAATGACTAAATTTACAACTGATCAAAAGTTAAGCGCCGTCATGGCCTATCGGGAAGGGAAAGATAGTATGAATTACATAGACTATTACAACACACGACGAATCAAGGCAAAATTAAAACTGAGTCCGGTGCAATACCGGACCCAGTTCGTTCACGTAGCCTAGATGAAATAACCGTGTCTAACTTTTAGGGGTCACTTCACGGTGAGCCGGACTCCTTTTTAATAGATGAAGGGGAAGAGGCGCTTGCGCGTCTTCGACCAGGATTGGTAAGACTGACCGAAATGGCGAATGAGCATACCTTCCTCGATTCGAATGCGGTACAGTAATGCAAGCGAGGTGAGACCCGCACCAATCAAGGCGATTCCCCAATGAATAAAGTATAGCGAGAATCCGAACGTAATCAATAACAACCCTGTGTAAAGAGGGTGGCGTAAGTAACGATACGGTCCCGAGCTGACGAGTTCGTCTTCCGGTCGGACGACGACATGTCGTGTGAATTGATGACGTAAGTGTAAAATCCCCCAATAACGTAACCACACGCCGGCTATGTAAAAAGTAAGTCCGATGATTCGTTGAACTGTCGAAGGCTGTGATTCGAAAACAAGCGAAGAGATCATAGACAACACGAAGACGCCAATCATCGTCGTCGCTACAAAGTAAAAACTCTTCCGCTCGACAGCCCCGTCTGTTGCCTCTTTTCGGTTACGAAATCGCCACGTCTCAACTAGCCAAAAAAATGATACGACGATTAATAGGACATCCATCCAATTCATCACGCACATCCTCCCTTTTGATTCATGTTTTATTACCCTACCTACGCATAACAAAAACCAAATTCATCAGGACGATATTCGAAAAAAATTGTCAAAGTGACCAAAACAGGGTATCATCTAATGAGAATGATTATCATTTTTATGTATATAGAGAGGAAGGGTGCGACGATGAACGAGGAAGTATTCGACGTGACGATTATCGGTGGGGGACCGGCTGGATTGTATGCCGCTTTTTACAGCGGTTTACGAGGTATGAAGACGAAAATTATCGAATTTCAACCTTTTTTAGGCGGGAAAGTACATGTCTATCCAGAGAAAATGGTTTGGGATGTAGGTGGTCTCCTACCGACGACTGGGGCAAAACTGATTGACCAACTCGTCGAGCAAGGTCTCACCTTCTCTCCGACGCTCCTTCTTGGCGAGAAGGTGGAGTCGATCTCTAAGCGTTCAGACGATTTGTTCGGGATCGACACGACGAACGGTCATCATATTTCCAAAACCGTCATCGTTGCGACAGGAAGCGGGATCCTCAAACCGCATAAGGTTGAAGTGAGCGGAGCGGAGCGGTTCGAATTGTCGAACCTCCATTACACGGTTAAATCACTTGAACGCTTTAAAGGAAAGCGCGTCTTGATATCGGGTGGCGGCAATAGTGCAGTCGATTGGGCGAATGCGCTCGAGCCGATTGCAGAGCAGGTCGTGCTGACGTATCGAAAAGAAGAACTTAGTGGACATGAAGCACAAGTTGAAAAAATTAAACAGGGTCGAGTCGACTGTTGCCCACGATCAAAAGTGACGGATTTGATTTCTCACGATGGGAAATCGATTCAACAAGTTCTTTTGACTCATGTCGAAACAGGAGAGACGAGCGTAATCGAGGTCGATGAAGTGGTCATCAATCACGGATATGAACAAGACGCGGAGTTGCTTCGGAACAGCGAATTGCAGGTCGAGATGAAGGATGGGTTTTATGTGAAAGGGAATTCAGGTAGCGAGTCATCCGTACCAGGATTGTACGCTGCCGGTGATATTCTCACGCATGAAGGGAAAGTACATCTCATCGCTGGAGCGTTTCAAGATGCTGCGAATGCGGTGAACCGGGCCAAAACATACATTGACCCGAATGCGAATTCGACCGCAATGGTGTCCTCTCATAATGAACGGTTAAAAGAGAAGAATCGTCAAATCATAGAAGAAACCATGATGAAGCAGTAAGAGGACCACTCTTACTGCTTTTCTCTAGGATAATCACAAAGCTCGGTAATCACACCGCCTGAATGACGCGGGTCCATGTAGATTAAGCGTCTACCTTTCGCGGTCGTACGCAGCGTGTCTTCTAAAAAGGTGATGCCATTTTGTTTGTGAGCGGCCATCGCTTCGTCCAAATCGTCGACACGATAGGCGATATGATGAACACCCTTCCCTCGAGCTTTCATGAACCGGGCAATCGGACTCGTCTTACTAGTCGGACGCAACAATTCGATGACATCCTCTCCAATATGAATGACGGCCAATTCGGTCTCGACCCCGATGGCCGTGTT
The DNA here is from genome assembly GCF_902506255.1 of Exiguobacterium sp. 8H. Taxonomy (GTDB): domain Bacteria; phylum Bacillota; class Bacilli; order Exiguobacteriales; family Exiguobacteriaceae; genus Exiguobacterium; species Exiguobacterium profundum. Next base: position 2,711,495 of record NZ_LR733429.1, read on the forward strand.
CGTATAGCGGTCCACGAGTTTTCCTCCTAAGACCGTCGTGTAAAATGTGATCGCCTCGTCTAAGTCTCGAACGGCAATCCCAGTATGATCGATATGCATGTAAATTCCTCCTTCTGCTTCAGTTTGCCTAAAGTTGAACAAAATGTCACTTCACAACGTTTCAAGCTTATCCGATATAATAGGAGAGGGAGGGACAGCGAAATGAACGGAAAAATCACGATGGGTTTGGTGGGCACTTTCGCCTTTGTATCATTTGTGTTTGGACTCTCGCTTGCGACGTTTGTCGACTATCGCATCAATGAAGAACAGGTTGTCCTTGAACGATTAACGACCCATAAACAAATTGGTCCGACCGAGTTGCTGTCTACCGAGGTCGACTTTCATTTAAATGGGTCGAATTATGCGATTCGTTTTAAAGATGAACCAAATATTACGTATTGGTTCAATGTCGTCGATCGCAAAATTAAGTTCGATCGGATTGAATCGCTCGATTTGAGAGATACGGGGCTTCGGACAGAACTGTTTGAAGCGATGCCGCCTCTAGCGATGGAGTCGACTACTGCTGCAGAATAAAAGACGTCGAATGAACAACTTTTTCCTTTGAGAAAGAGTTGGTTTGCTCGACGTCTTTTGATTGTTTAGGAATAAATCGGGGTCGGTGGTGCCTGTAGTATGTACGTATAACGACAAATACTTGAGATTTGGGCGCCGTGACGACGAAGTGTATAACTCAAATCAGGTTGCAAACTTGTTGCTGAAATATGTGCCTCTTCAATGTATCGGAACATGTAGAAAAATTTTTGTTGAAGGAATGAAATAGCTTCCCGCAATAAAGTCTCGTCACAGTCAACGTGCATCTCTTGTATTGAAATATGGTACATATGTAAGCGTACTTTCATGATTCCAATCACTTGTCGGTTCCACTTCACGGAATAGAACAATGTTTGCTGGCGAACTTCTCGTGCGAATTGTTCATCTGTCATCGAAATGGCACCCGGAAGGAGAT